>DAONEZ010000103.1:0-6483 GCA_035403345.1 Anaerolineaceae bacterium | reverse complement strand
GATGAAATCGCCACTTTGTATCCCCTGGGTTGGGGACCCTATCAGATCGCCAATTGGACGGTTGGGGAAAGCATCACCCTGGTCAAAAACCCGAACTACTTCCGCGCCTCTGAGGGCTTGCCCGACTTTGACATCCTAGAGTACAAGTTCCTGAATGGCATCCCTCAACCGGATATCTCACCGGTGGTGAATGGCGGCTGCGATATCATCGACAGCTCCGTTAACCTGAGCGAGCAGATCCAACCCCTGCGTGAATTAGAGCTGAACGGCAAGGCAAAAGCCTATTTTGGCATGGGGCCGGAGTGGGAAGGTCTGAATTTCGGCATCAAGCCGGCTTCATACGACGACGTGTATAACCCCTACACCGACCGCCCGGATTTCTTTGGCGATGTGCGCATTCGCCAGGCGTTTGCCTATTGCATTGACCGCGAGAAGATCACCCGCACCATCCTGTACAGTCAGTCAGAAGTGCCTGTCTCTTACGCCCCTCCCGGGCATCCCCTGGCTGCCAGTGGTTTGATCTCCTACGCGCATGACCCGGCCAAGGGCATCCAATTGCTGGAGGAAGTCGGCTGGCTGGATGAGGATGGCGACCCGGCCACTCCGCGCCTGTCCTCCGGTGTCACCAACATCCTTAACGGCACCGAGTTTTCCCTGAATTATTACCTGACCGAAAGCGAATTGCACGAGCGGGTCTCGCAGGTGGTGGTGGACTCGCTGGCGGAGTGCGGCGTGAAAGTGATGCCCACCTACGCGAGCATCCAGGAGTTATACGGCGCGGGTCCGGAGGGCAAGGTCTTCGGGCGTGCCTTTGACCTGGTGGAGCTGGCCTGGTCAGCCGGGCGGCAGTTGCCCTGTTTCCTCTATTCCTCGTTTGAGATCCCTTCCGCGGCTAACAACTGGCTGGGGACGAAATACGGTGGCGTTAACTTCACCGGTTACTCGAATGCGGACTATGACAGAGCGTGTACGGCAGCGCTCTCACCCGGCTTGAACCATGCGCTGCTGGATGAAAACAGCCGGCTCACGCAGGAGATCCTGGCTGCCGACCTGCCGGTGCTCCCGCTGTTCTATCATGTCACGGCTGCCGTCTCGCGACGAGACCTGTGCGGGTTGACCCTGGATGTGTCCTCGCGCAGTGCTTTGCGCAATATCGAAGCCTTCACGCTTTCAGCGAACTGCCCGGCGGAGTGATCGGCGCGGGTTTGGTTTGAAGGTTTGGTGTGAATGTAGATATTTTGTGTTAAAATCTACCTCGCTGTGAATCTCTCCTGATGGGGCGTGGTGCAACGGCAGCACACCAGACTTTGGATCTGTGGATCTTGGTTCGAATCCAGGCGCCCCAGCCTGAATTAGAGATGCAGCGAATTCTACTGAAAGTTCCAACGGGCGCCGGTGCGTGAGGGTTACGCAAGGAGCCCGTTTTCTTTCGGTGTACAATAAATCAAACCAGGCTATTTATCAAGAGGAAAGCTATGAAAACATCCACCATCATCCTTGCTGCCGGACAGGGCACCCGCATGGTATCTGATCTCCCCAAGGTATTGCATCCCTTGAACGGCAAGCCGCTGGTCAATTACTCAGTTGAATTGGCAGCCGCCCTGGGCTCCGAACGGAAGGTGGTGGTGATCGGCAACGGCGCTGAGAAGGTGCGCGCAGCGGTAGGAGATTCCGCTCGTTTTGCCATGCAGGAGCGGCGCTTGGGCACCGCACACGCCGTCCTGGCAGCCGAACAGGAATTATCCGGATTCGAGGGACTCATCGTGGTCATCTCCGCGGATATGCCCCTTCTGACCTCTGATACGGTGAAACGCATGGTCGCGCTGCAATCCGCAAACAATGGACCTATGACACTGCTCACAGTGCGCTCTAAGAACCCGCGCGGGTTCGGCCGCATCGTGCGTGATGCCAGGGGAGCACTGGCCGCTATCGTGGAAGAAGCCCAGGCTACGCCAGAGCAGCTCAGGATCGATGAGTTGAACGTAGGCGCTTATGTTTTAAATTCAGCCTGGTTATGGAAAGCCTTGAAACAGGTCAAGCTAAGCCCCAAGGGTGAGTATTACCTGACCGACCTGGTGGAAATTGCAGTTAGCGCTGGCGCGCGGGTCGAGACCGTGCTGCTGGAACACGAAGAGGAAGCCCTGGGGATCAATAACCGCGTTCACCTGGCAGAAGCCGAGAAGGTGCTGCGGCGCCGCATCAACACAGCCTACATGCTCGCGGGTGTCACCATGCCTGATCCCGAGCGCGTTTACATCCAGGGTGAGGTGCGCATTGGCAAAGATACAGTCCTACTGCCCAACACCTATCTGACCGGGCAGACTGTGATCGGCGAGGGCTGCGAGATCGGCCCGGACACCATCATCCGCGACTCGAACATTGGAAATCATTGCCACCTGCTGGCCTCGGTGATCGAAGGCGCGCTCGTGGAGGATAACGTGGGCATGGGACCTTTCTGCCACCTGCGCAAAGGAGCGCACCTGGGTAAAGGCGTGCACATGGGCAATTTCGGCGAAGTCAAGGATTCCCATCTGGCTGCGGGCGTGAAGATGGGACATTTCTCTTACATTGGTAACGCCAATATCGGCGAAAATGTGAACATTGGCGCGGGCACCATCACCTGCAATTTTGATGGGGAGCACAAGCATCCCACTGAGATCGGCGAGAATGCTTTCATAGGATCGGATACCATGCTGGTGGCACCGCTAAAAATTGGCAAGGGAGCCCGCACCGGTGCAGGATCGGTCGTAACACATGACGTGGCCGACGGTGAAGTGGTGGTGGGGGTTCCTGCGCGTGAATTGAAAAAGAAGGAATAACGTGACAACTGCAGCCTGGATATTGCTTCCGTTTTTCATTCTCCTGGACATTTATTTCAACCTTTTGCGCGCGGCGATGTTCAATGCCCGCCTGCCGCAATTACTGGAACTCAGCTCTACGGATGAGAAACGGGTGGAACGCACGTTGAAGACGCTCGAAAAACCGCGCCTGCGCGCCACCTTGCGCCTGCTGGTGGGACTGGCGCATGCGCTGGTGCTGGCGTGCGTGCTTTGGCTCGTGCTTTCCAGTGAGAAAACTCCCTCAATAGCCGGATGGCTGGGAATTTTTGTGCTGGCGATTTTCACCCTGGTGGCGTTGGAGTTCGCTATTGAACGCTATCCACTGCAGCGGGCGGAGGCCTGGGCATTGCGCCTGGCCCCCAGCGCTGCCCTGTTGGACAGGCTTTTTTCGCCGCTCACCTCGATCCTGGTAGGTCTGCAAGGCACAAGCAACCTGGCGCAGCGCAATCCCGGCTCCGTCACCGAGGATGAATTGAAAACCTGGGTGGAGGTGGGGCAGCCGGAAGGCGGGCTGGAGGAAGATGAGCGCAAGATGATCTACTCCATCTTCCAGTTTGGGGATACTTTATGCCGCGAGATCATGGTACCGCGCACTGTTGTGCTGGCGATGGACGTGAATACACCCCTGGACAAGGCTATCAACCTGTTGGTCGAGTCCGGTCACTCGCGCGTGCCTGTGTATGATGAAGTGATCGACAACGTGGTGGGTATGCTGTACGCCAAGGATCTGCTGAAAGTGCCGCGCGATGCAGCTGAGCCGCCCTCCATCCGCCAGTTCCTGCGCCCGGCCTACTTTGTGCCCGAATCAAAGAAGGTGGATGAGCTGCTGGCGGAGATGCAATCCAGGGGCGTGCACATCTCGGTGGTGGTGGACGAATACGGCGGGATGGCTGGACTGGTGACGCTGGAGGATATCGTTGAGGAGATCGTGGGCGAGATCCGCGATGAATACGACCAGGGCGAGGAGCTGCTGGTGCAGGAACTCTCCAGGGATGAATTTGTTTTCCTGGGCAGGGTCTCGTTGGACGATTTCAACGATGCCCTCTCGACGCACCTGGACCCGGAACAAACTGATACCCTGGGCGGGTATTTCTACAACCAGATGGGCAGGGTGCCGGCTGAGAAGGATACCCTGTACTTGGATGACTGGAAATTGACCGTGGAGGAAGTGCGCGGCAGGCGGGTGGGGCGCATCCGGGCGACACGCAATAACAACGAAGACAAACTAGAGGTTGAAGAAGAACATGGATGAGAACAAAACACAGCAATTGATCGACATCGCGCTTCATGCGCGCCAATGGGCATATGCCCCCTATTCGAAATACCGCGTGGGAGCCGCCTTGTTGACCGCCTCCGGCAGGATCTACGAGGGAGTGAATATTGAAAACGCAGCCTATCCGACCGGCATATGCGCGGAGCGGGTGGCGATCTTCAAAGCAGTATCAGAGGGGGAGCGCGAGTTCGAGACCATCGTTGTGGCCACGCAAAACGGAGGTTCCCCCTGCGGTTCCTGCCGGCAGGTGCTGGCGGAGTTTGGATTAACCACCCGCGTGATCATCGTGAACGTCGAAGGGACGATCATGTGGGACACGACCGTGAGGGACATCCTGCCGGATGCCTTTACCCCGGAGAAACTAGTCTAAAGAGGGTCATGCCGCGCACTGAGAGGACTTTGCGCGTTGAAGCGGTCATCCTGCGCCATGCGGATTATGGCGAAGCCGACAGGCTGTTATCCTTGTATTCCCGGGAACAGGGCAAGCTGCGCGCCATCGCCAAGGGCGTGCGCAAGATGCAATCACGCAAGGCCGGACACCTGGAGCCCTTCACTCGTTCTGCGTTGATGCTGGCCAAAGGACATGACCTGTGGATCGTCACCCAGGCTGAATCCATCGATCTCTATCCGGCCATCACCCGGGATCTGCAATTGGTTGCACAGGCTGCCTACGTGGTGGAACTGCTGGATCGCTTCACCTACGAGGAAGGTCAGAACTGGCAACTCTACAAACTTCTGGTGGAAACCCTGGAACGGCTTTCTTCTGAAGAGGATCCGTTCATTGCCGTGCGTTATTACGAGATGCGAGTGCTCGACCTGTTGGGGTTCCGCCCGTTGCTGTTTGAATGTGCCGGCTGTGGAGAGACCATCCAGGCGCTGGACCAATATTTTTCGGCTGATCTGGGCGGCGTGCTGTGTCCGAAATGCCGCCTCAAGGGGCAAGGTTCGCGCCCGATCTCTGTGGAAGCTCTGCGATTTCTACGCCACATTCAACGTAGCGGGTACGCCGAAGCCACCCGCGCCAACCCTGCGCCGGAGACCCGCCGGGAGATGGAATCCCTGCAAAACTATTACCTCACCTATTTCCTGGAACGCAGCCTGAACTCGCCGGAATTCCTGAAACAGATCCAAAAATAACTCTCGTTCGCTTCAGGATGGGGACATTTCTATCGCGGTATAATGGGAACACTTTAAAGTTGTCAATTCCCGGAGGATAAATGAACCAAGCTCTTGACTTCCAAAGCGTCATCATGACCCTGCAAAAATTCTGGGCGGATCAAGGCTGCCTGATCTGGCAGCCGTATTACACCCAGATCGGAGCGGGTACCATGAACCCGGGAACCTTCCTGCGCGTGTTGGGCCCTGAACCCTGGCGTGTAGCTTACGTGGAGCCTTCCGTCCGACCAGACGACGGGCGCTATGGCGAGAACCCCAACCGCTTTCAGCAGCATTACCAGTTCCAGGTCATCCTCAAGCCGGATCCCGGTAACCCGCAGGAACTGTACCTGAAATCCCTCGAAGCGCTGGGCATTGACCCGCGCGAACATGACATCCGGTTTGTCGAGGATAACTGGCAGCAGCCTGCGCTGGGAGCCTGGGGGTTGGGCTGGGAAGTCTGGATGGACGGACAGGAGATCACCCAATTCACCTATTTCCAGCAGGCAGGCGGGCTCACGCTCGACCCGGTTGCGGTGGAGATCACCTACGGGCTGGAGCGCATCACCATCCCCCTGCAGCGCGTCAATCACTTCCGCAAGGTGCGCTGGAACAACACGCGGACCTATGGTGATGTTAATTACCAGGCTGAGGTGGAGCACAGCAAGTATTACTTTGAAGTGGCGGATGTGGACCGCATGCGCCAGCTTTACAAACTGTATGAGCAGGAAGCCGAAGAAGCCCTCAAGCAGGGACTGGTGCTGCCAGCGCATGATTACATCCTGAAGTGTTCTCATACGTTCAATATTCTTGACACACGCGGTGCCGTGGGCGTGACTGAACGACAGGCGTTGTTCGGGCGCATGCGCGATATGGCGCACCGCATTTCCGAAACCTACGTAGCGCAACGCCAGAAACTTGAATTTCCCTGGTTGGAGGAAAGCGCACAGACCATTACGGTGGCAAAGCCGGCGCAATCCGTTGCGCCAACTGTTGGTCCCGCGCCCCTGCTGGTGGAGATCGGCACCGAGGAATTACCTGCCGCTGATCTGCAATCCGCGTTGGAGCAATTGAAGGACCGGGTTCCGGGCATGCTGGATGAGCTTCGCCTGGCACACGGGGCCGTTTCTGTTGTAGGCACTCCGCGCCGCCTGGTGGTGATGGTGGATGACCTGGCTGACCGCCAGCAGGAAAAGGAATCGCTGGTGAAGGGTC
>DAONEZ010000102.1:0-6486 GCA_035403345.1 Anaerolineaceae bacterium | reverse complement strand
GATGATGCCGGTCTTGAGCGGGAATTCTTCCGGTCGCAGCAGGTTCTTGCGGCGCAGCTCAACCGGGTCCATGCCGAGCTTCCTGGCAGCAAAGTCGATCATTCTTTCCATGGTATGCACGCCTTCAGAGCGTCCGGCCCCTCGAACGGGGGTGACGACCATCTGGTTGGTGAAGACCATGCGAATTTCGGTGTAGAAATTGGGGATGCGGTAATTGCTGACCGTGTGGGTCTGGGTGTTCAACGGCACGGTCATACCGTAGGAGTCATACGCGCCTGTGTTGTGATAGAAGACGTCTTTGAAGCCCAGGATGGTGCCGTCCTTTTTGAGGGCGATCTCAGCATGATGCACCTGGTCGCGTTCAGAGGTGGTGGCCAGGAAGTTCTCACGGCGGTCTTCGATCCATTTGATGGGGCGTTTCAGGCGCATGGCGATCCAGGGCAGCAGCACATCATCCGCCTGGGAGCTCATCACCTTGGGTCCAAAGCCTCCACCAATATAGGGGTTGATCACGCGCACCTGGCTCTCAGCCAGTCCCATGGCCCGCGCAACTGAACCGCGGATGGTGAGAGGAGATTGGGTGGACGCCCAGATCGTCAATTCCTGGTTGCGTTCATCCCAGTTGACCACGAAACCGCGGTTCTCCATGGCAGCAGCAGCTACGTGTTCCACTAGCATGCGTTTGGAGATGACCACGTCAGCCTGCTTTTTGGCTTCTTCGTAGTTGCCGGACTCCTGCTTTACCAGTGCAGCCCGGTTGTTGGGCAGGTCGTCGTGCACGCGCACGGTATTATCTTCCCAGGCTTTCTCGAGATCGCACACCGCGGGCAGAACATCCACATCCACGATGATGTCATCAAAGGCATCTTCAGCGATGTAACGGGATTCTGCGATGACCACGGCCAGGGGTTCACCCGAGAAGCGGACCTTATCCTTGGCGATGGGCACCAGCGTGCGGGCGCTGAATTCGGCTCCCTTGATAGCGAACGGGGGCGGGACCTGCAGGGGACCGGGTTTCCAAAAGTCGCCGAAGTCCTCGGCAGTGTAAACCGCGATCACACCGGGGTGCTGGCGGGCGGCGGAAACATCGATCGATTTGATGATAGCATGCGCATAATCACTGCGATAAAAAGCCGCGTGGAGCATGCCGGGCAGTTCGATGTCATCGATGAACTTGGCGTTCCCTGTCAACAGGAACTTGTCTTCAAGTCGTGGTAGGGGTTTTCCGAAATATTTAGCAGTCACAGTTCACCTCGCTTCTACTTTTTCTGAGAGAGCTTCTCAGAAGCATCCTGGACGGCTTCAACGATCTTTTCGTAGCCGGTGCAGCGGCAGATATTCCCGTCGATGGCTTCGCGGATCTCTTCTTCAGAGGGGTGCGGGTTTTCTTCCAGGAACGGAACCAGGGTCATCAGGAACCCGGGGGTGCAAAAGCCGCACTGCAGGGCGTGTTTCTCATGGAAGGATTGCTGCAGGGGATGCAGTTCTTCGGGGGTGCCCAGGGACTCGACTGTGCGGACGCTGTGTCCGTTAGCCTGGACGGCGAAGATCAGGCAGGAGCGCACAGCCTCGCCATCAAAGAGGATAGTGCAAGCGCCGCAGATGCCATGTTCGCAGCCCACGTGTGTGCCCAACAGTCCCAGGTCGTGACGCAGGAAGTCGCTGAGCAGCAGCCTGGCTTCCACTTCGCGTTCGTATTCCTTACCGTTAACAGTTACTTTGATTGGAAAAAGCTTTGCCATGATCAGGCTCCTTTCCTGGCGCGGTCAAAGGCCTCAGTGAGGCAGCGCACCGCGAGGGTGCGGGTGATGCTGCGCCGGTATTCAGCGGTCGCGGCCAGGTCGGTGGCAGGGTCGATCTCTGCCTGTACGGCTTCGGCTACGGCTGCATACACTTCAGGTGAGGGTTTATTACCAACGAGCACCTCAACTGCCTTCTCAGACAGGATGGGGATCTCATAGACACCCATGAGAACCACTCGGGAAGCCTGGCAAACGCCATTCTCGTCCAGGGTCACGATGGCTCCCACGGCAGATTGTGCATAACCGCCGCTCTGGCGGGCGACCTGCACATACTTGCAGCCGGTGCGCGCCGGAAACGGGTCGAGAACGATTTCGGAGAGCATTTCCTGTGGTTCGATGACGGTCATGAAGGGTCCGATGATCAGGTCGGGGGCATCCACCCAGCGTTCTCCTTCGCTGCTCTTGAGCAGGCATTTCATATTCATGAGCAGGGAGATACCGGGCAACTGGCCGGCCGGGTCGGCATGCGCGATGGCGCCGCCAAAGGTGCCGCGCCGGCGGATTTGGGGGTGGGCAATGAACTTGGCCACTTCGGTAAGCAGCGGGAAGCGCCTGGCGACTTCTTCGCTGTGTTCGACATCTGAAACCCGTGTCATGGTACCGATGGCGAGTCCGCCTTCAGCGGTGGGGTTGATGTAAGCAAGTTCAGGGACGTTGTTCAAGTCAACCAGCGCTGCCGGGCGCGACATGCGGAAGTTCATGGCGGCAATCAAGCTTTGACCGCCAGCCAGGACCTTGCCGTCGTAACCCAGCTCTGCCAGTGTGGCCAGCGCTTCTTCAGAACTGGCAGGTGCATAATAATCAAATGCAACTGGCTTCATAAAATAAACCTCCTGTTAGGATGAGGATCAAACCTGGTCTTCATTTTAATGCAAAGACATGAATGATTCCAGAATCCCCAGGGGATTACGATTCCCCTGGGGATTGATAGTACCGGTGATTACTCTTTGAATGCGACGAAGCGGCCCCACATGGATTCCGCTTCCATGGCTTTTTGCAGGTAGCAGCCGATGTAGTAGCGGCCGCTCTTGGCGGTGGCCAGGTCACCTGCCAGGTTCTCAGCGTGCAGGATCCGGTGCGGGAAGAGGTTGAGGTGCATATCCTGGTAGAAATCTTTCAACGGATAAAGCGCGTCCCAGTCCTTGCCGAAGTCGTGGATCAACTTGTTGTTGGCTTCTTCAAACGTCTTGGGGTGCCAGATGCGCATGATGGTATTCATGGGGTGATCCGCGGAAACGGCATCCACGCCGATCCACTTGATCTTCATCTTGATCGCCCAGGCGGAGAAATCGGGTGAAGGACCCGGGTGCTTGACCATGTAGCGGAACTCATCGGAATCCTTGCTGTTCCAGCCGAACTTGTTCCAACCGGTCTTGATGATGAGGATGTCGCCTTCTTTTACTTCCACCTGGTCCATGATCATCTGCGGGGTGTAAACACTGGAATCGCTGACAATATTGGAGATATCTGCGATGACGCCGGGGCCAACCCAGTCTTTCAGGGGTACCTGGCCGATGGTGCGGCCGTTGGGGTAGAAGTGCTTCTCGCCATCCATGTGGGTGCCCAGGTGGATGGAGGCATTGCAGACGGAGCCGTTGCGGCCCATGCCAAAGTACTGTCCGCCAACGCGCTTGGTGTAGGTCACGCTCAGGGGCACATAGTTCAGCCACTGCGGGGTCTGCACGCTGAACGGTACGGTCATGTCGATCATGTTGGATTTCTTCATGGTGGCGAAGAAATCATCCTCGCTCATCCCGTCAGGGGCTGTCCAGGCGAACACACGGCTCCAGGCAGTCTCAACTTCCTTGAAGGGGATGGGCATGATGCAGATCCAGGCACGTTTGTTCTTCAGTTTGTCGATGTCACCAACGATCGCTTCAGCCAGCACCAGGTGCTTTTTAGGCATGTCAAGGTGGGTCACGTTGTAGTACTCACCCTGCGGGAAGGTTTCATCCCAGCTCTTGCCGGTTTCTTCTTTCAATTTCTTCTCGGCCAGGGCGAAATGATCAGCGTGCCAGCGGCGGATGGGGGTGTTCATGGGGTGCTCGGCGGAACCGCAATCCACGCCGACAACCTTCAGTTCCATGTCCATGGCCCACTTGTAGAAGTCAATGGAGGGTCCCGGATGGCGTACGAGGAAGCCAAATTCCTTGGACTCAACGCCGCCCTGGGCCTGCGGATTCACCACATCAGGCTGATCCCAGGAATACTTGTGATAGCCGGTGTTGATGATGAGGATGTCGCCTTTTTTGACATCAACTTTCTTGAGGATCATTTCGGGGGTGTAGATGCTGTAATCGGAAACCAGGTCGGAGATATCGGCCACAACGCCGGGTCCGCACAGGTCTTCCAGGGGGATATCAGAAATGGCGCGTCCGCCGGAATGGAAGGCGGTTTCGCCCACCAGGTGGGTACCTACGGTGTTGCTCCAGTTCAGGATCTGACCGTTGGCTCCCTGTCCGCCGCCCAGGGCACCGGTAACGCGCTTAAAGAAATGCACTTCCAGCGACTTTTCATGCGGATGGGGCGGGGTGAAGATGCTGCAATCCTGGGTGAGGTCATACAGTTTGGCATCACTCAACATTTTGATGAATGTTTCTCGTTCCATTATCTTTCTCCTTTTCTCAAGATGATTAGAAACCGTATTTGTCTGCAAAGGCGATCAAAGCGTCTTCAAACACTTTCATGGGGGCTGAAACAACGCCAGCGCCAACCTGACCCACGCCAGGATCCTTGTGCGCCACGCCCGTGTTCACGCGCGGGGTGATGCCTTTTTCCACGACCTTGCGCAGGTCCACACCGGTGGGTGTGCCGCGGAAATCGAGGAACGGGATGGTGAACTGCTTGTGTTCGGCATAGGTGATCTCGTACATATCCAGGGTGGTGTTGATGGCATCGCGGGGAACGCCGCCGATGAAGGTGACCAGGGCGGGCGCGGTTGCCATGGCGAATCCGCCGATACCGGCCGTCTCAGTGATCACGCTATCACCAATATCCGGGTTGGCGTCCTTTTCGGTGAAGCCGGGGAAGTACAGGGCTTTTACGATGGGAGAGGGGGCGGTGAACCACTGATCACCCAGTCCGCTCACGCGGATACCCCAGTCGGTGCCATTACGGGTCATGACGGTGACAATGGTGCTGCCTTCCACGTTCTCTCCTGCAGCGGTCATGGTCTTGCAGCCGGCCATCACTGGGTTGAGGATGCTGAGGGCATTCTCGCCCAGGAATTTGATGACCTCAAAAGCGGTGGCGGTGTCTTTGGCGGTTTTGGCAATGTAAGGAGCCAATTGGGTTGTCCATAACACGGAGGCGGCATCCAGGCGATTGTGACCATCGTCGCCCATGTGCAGGGCTTTGGCCAGGATGGCGCGGACATCCAACCCGCCAGCAGCTTCAAGGGCAGCCTTGACGGTGGGTCCAAGGGTGGATTCCATCCAGTGGAGTTTGGCGATGACATCATCGCTATAGGCGCCCATGCGCAGCACCTTGCCGCGGCCTTCGTTCAAGTTGGAGAAGCACTTGATGCCGTGGGTCTGGTTTTCGATGACGTAGACCAACTGTGATGGGGTGATCACGCCAGCCATCGGGCCGGTACACATGTGCTCGTGGCAGGGCGCAAATTCGATCTTGCCACTGGCGAGCAATTTCTCTGCTTCCTCGGCAGTTTTGGCTTTCCCCTCGAAGAGCATACCACCAATCATGGCACCCTTCATGGGGCCTGCCATGCGTTCCCAGGTAATGGGGGGGCCGGCATGCAGGAACATGTTTTCGTGCAAACCGGGCACAACGTCCAGCGCTTTGGCCATGGTCGTGGCAACCGGGCGGGCTTCCATCATGCGACCAACTACATATGCATTTGCTTTTTCAATATCAACCATGTTGCATCCTCCAGGTTATAAGATGGGACTTTCCGAATCTACTTGGCTTGCTTCATCTTGGACAGGATGTTCATCAGGCGCTCGTTGCCGCCTGCGGGTGGTTTCCAGTCCACGTGAATTACAGGAGCGTTCTGATCCTTGATGTTCGCGGTGAAGGATTCCAGTCCAACATTAATGGCTGCCAGGGGTTTCTTCAGGCTTTCCAGGTCAACCGGCTTTCCGATCGTCTCAGCGGCAGGTTCACCCCGCTCAGCCAGGGCGCGCATGGTGCGTCCGACGTAGCGGCAGATGATCTCGTTATCAGTATCCACCAGGGCACCGGCGGCGCGCAGTTGGGCGATCTGGTTATCCAGGTTCTGCGGGTCTTCGTCGGTTCCGCAGGCCACGCAGACCACTTCCAGGTGGCGGCCGGCTTCTTTGGCTTCTTTGATGCACTTGGCGATGGCGGGGGCAATCTCACTGGCGGGATCGGGATGGGAACCATAACCAATGACCACATCCAGCATGATCAGCGCTACTTCGGGGTTGCGTGCTTCTTCATATAATCTGCGGATGCGCAGCTCATTGTCCATCATGGGATGCAGGCGGCCAACGGTAAATTCGTCTTCGCCCAGGTCA
This sequence comes from Anaerolineaceae bacterium, assembly GCA_035403345.1. Classification (GTDB taxonomy): domain Bacteria; phylum Chloroflexota; class Anaerolineae; order Anaerolineales; family Anaerolineaceae; genus UBA6107. The sequence continues at coordinate 188 of DAONEZ010000102.1, read as the reverse complement.
ACGATGCAGTTTTCCTGGCTCACAAAGGCGTCCGGCAGTTTGTTCTCTTTGTTGAGCGGCGAGTTGGCCAGCACGCGCGGCATGTATCCAGCCAGGATGTGCTGGGCTTCGTAAGCCAGCGTACCACCGGAGAACAACCCGCGGAAGTATTTCTGCGAAGGGGCGAACTTGGAAACGGGCAGATCGTC
>DAONEZ010000101.1:0-6599 GCA_035403345.1 Anaerolineaceae bacterium | reverse complement strand
GATAACATCCGCACCGGATTAAACGCCGGGTTGGGCTTTTCGGAAACAGACCGCAAGGAAAACATCCGGCGCATCGGTGAAGTAGCCAAACTGATGTATGATGCTGGTCTGATCGTCATCACCGCCTTCATCAGCCCTTACCGTGAAGATCGGGACAGCGTACGAAAGTTGTTGCCCACCGGCGCGTTTTGGGAGGTATTTGTTGACTGCCCGCTTGAGGTATGCATGGCACGCGATCCCAAGGGGTTATATCAAAAGGCGGTCAATGGACAGATCCCTGATTTCACCGGGATCACTTCCCCATATGAAGCGCCGCTTCAGCCGGAATTAACGGTGGAAAGTAATGTGCTGAGCGTGGCGGATTGTGCTGGTAAAATCATTGCACGAATGCAAACAGAAAAGATCATTAAGTAGAAAAGGTAGCAAATGGGACATTTGGACGAATTAGAAAGCCGCAGTGTTTATATTCTGCGCGAAGCCTATGCAAACTTCAAGAACCTGGGCATGTTATGGTCAATGGGCAAGGACAGCACCGTGCTGCTATGGTTGGCACGCAAAGCCTTCTTTGGGCATGTACCCTTCCCGTTGATCCACATTGACACGCACTTCAAGATCCCTGAAATGATCACCTACCGCGACCGGCTGGTGCGGGAAATGAAGCTGACCATGGTGGTGGGGTCCAACGACCTGGCCCTGGCGGAAAAACGCACCTTCCCGGACGGTAATGCTGACCGGTTGACCTGCTGCAAGCTGCTCAAGACGGACGCGCTGCGGGTGACCCTGAACGGGGAGGGACGCCGGGTTATTTTTAACCATGAGACTGACCAATACGAAGAAGAGAAGAATCCGGAACCTTTCACGGGTGTCATCGTTGGAGCGCGTGCGGATGAGGAAGGTTCGCGTTCGAAAGAGCGCTACTTCTCCCCGCGCGACCGCCAGAATGAATGGGATATTGCGGACCAACCGCCGGAATTCTGGAACCAGTACAAGACCGATTTCGCACCCGGCACGAACGTGCGCATTCACCCCTTGCTGGACTGGACCGAACTGAACATCTGGGAGTACATCCTGCAGGAAAACATTCCCACGGTCTCCCTGTATTACAACCACGGGGATGGCAAGCGCTACCGCTCATTGGGATGCTATCCCTGTACTTATCCGGTGGAATCCACCGCACGGAACGTAGAAGAGATCATCGAAGAACTGAAAGTCGGTAAATTTGCCAATATCGCAGAACGCTCTGGACGCGCTCAGGACAAGGATGACGGCGGCGGCCTGGAAACTCTGCGCCGGGAAGGATACATGTGATGCAAGACACTGTGATGGATCTATCAAAAGAACAAATGTACGTGGTGGTGGTCGGCCACGTGGATCATGGCAAGAGTACCATTATTGGGCGGTTACTGGCTGACACCAACTCGCTTCCAATGGGAAAGCTGGAAGCCGTTCAGGAGAAATGCCGCAAGACTGGTAAACCCTTTGAGTACGCCTTCCTGATCGATGCGCTCAAGGACGAACAGGCGCAAAACATCACCATTGATTCAGCGCGGGTTTTCTTCCAGTCGAAGATGCGCAATTACATCATCATCGATGCCCCCGGACACATCGAATTCATCAAGAATATGGTCACCGGCGCTTCGCATGCTGAGGCAGCCGTCCTGGTGATCGACGCCGAAGAAGGCGTGCAGGAAAACTCGCGCCGGCACGGCTACCTGTTGTGGATGTTGGGCATCAAGAAGATCGTGGTGGCTGTGAACAAAATGGACCTGGTGAACTATAACCAGGAGACCTTCAACTCAATTGTGAAAGAGTACAGCGAATACCTGAGCGGGATCGGCGTCAAAGCGTTGACCTACATCCCGGTCAGCGGACGCCAGGGGGATGAGGTTGCCGAAGCCGGCAGCAACATGCCCTGGTACCAGGGTCCGACCGTATTGGAAGCGCTGGACTCCTTCGAAAAAGAGAAACCCATCAGCGACCTGCCGCTGCGTCTGCCCATCCAGGATGTGTATAAGTTCTCAAACTTCGGCGATAACCGCCGTATTATCGCAGGCAACATCTCCAGCGGGAAGATCAAGGTTGGCGATGACCTGGTGTTCTACCCCTCTGGCAAGCGCACCAAGGTGACTACTATTGAATCGTTCAACACGCCCAAAATGACCACAGCGATCTCCGGTCAGGCGGTCGGGGTGACGATGGCGGAACAGATCTATGTGAACCGCGGTCAGATCGTCTCGCGCGCGCAGGATGCTGCGCCGTTTGTCAGCAGCCGCATGCGTGCCAGCATCTTCTGGCTGGGTAAGCAACCGCTGCGCACGAAAAAGGATTACATCCTTAAACTGGGCACCTCGCACGAAAAGGTGCAGGTGGAAGCCATCCACAAGGTTATCGATGCCTCCGATTACGCTAACCAGAACGACCGCACCGAGATCCAGCATCATGATGTGGCTGAAGTAACATTCAAATTAACCCACCCAATCGCTTTCGATACCTCGGAAAAATTCCCCGAGACCAGCCGTTTTGTGCTGGTGGACGAGTACGAAATCCGCGGAGGCGGGATCGTGCTGGAATCATTACCGGATGACGAAGTGGAGATCAGGCAGGATGTCTTTACCCGCAACGCCAAATGGATCCCATCGGACGTGACCATGCCCATGCGGGCAGAAAAATATAACCAGCGTTCGTCTTTGGTGGTTATCACCGGACCGAAGGGCGCAGGACGTAAAACGTTGGCCAGGAGATTGGAAGTTCAGCTTTTCGCCGACGGAAAACTGGTGTATTACCTGGGCATGGGTTCCATGTTGTACGGTGTGAACGCTGACCTCAAGCGCCATGATGCACCCGGCGGATGGCGCGAACACGTGCGCCGCTTTGCCGAGGTGTCTCACCTATTCACGGACGCCGGGATGATCATGATCATGACAGCTATCGATCTGACCCAGGATGACCTGGACGTCTTAAAAACTGTGGTCGGTGAGGAGAAGGTGCACGTGGTTTGGATTGGTGAAAAGGTGACCACTGATATTTCTTACGATATCCACTTAAAGAACCGCGATAAGATCGAAGAAGGCGTGGTAATGATAAAACACCTGCTGCAGGACCGCGGCATTATTTTCACCCCTTAGACCTGCAAATAATTAAAGAAGGACTGAGCAATCTGAACTGCACCCTATAGGGTAGACAGAAAAAGAAAGCGGCCTCAAGACAAAGTGGACAGACACCTGAATTGATAAGGTGTCTGTCTTGTTTTCAATTGTATCCGTTCATAGTTGAAAAAGTAGATGTAATCGTCAACAATCTGCTTAGCCTCCTCGAAAGTAGGATTGGGAATATTGCGTAGCGCTTCTTCTTTGAGATGGCCAAAGAAGTTTTCCATCGGTGCATTGTCCCAGCAATTCCCTCTGCGCGACATGGAAGGAGTAATGCTATACTGTTGGGTAAGGACATGATATGCGTGTGAGGTATATTGATGCCCTTGGTCACTGTGGAGGATCAGTCCATCAGTGACCTTTTCTTTCTGCTGAGCCAACTTGAGGGTCCTGGTTACCAAAGCCACCGAGTTTGAGAGGCTCATGGCATGAGCAACGATAAAGCCACCGTACAAGTCCTTGATGGTGGATAAATAAGCCCAGCCCTGCTGTGTGGCAATGTAGGTGATATCCGTTACCCATTTCTGGTTTGGCCGAGTGGCCGCAAAGTCACGGTTGAGGATATTCTCGTAGCGATGATAGATCTCCAACTGGCTCATTTTGGTGATCATCTTGCGGCGACGTGCTACTGAGCGAATGCCCAGACCGTTCATCAAACGCAAAATGGCCTTGTGGTTGATTATGACAGAACGATATTGCCTCAACCACAGCCCAATCCGCCGGTATCCGTAAGTGCTTTTTGATGCTGTGTAGGCTTCCAGGATCCATTGTTTCCGTTCAGCGTCTGGATCAGGTTGATCCTTGCGCTTATGCCAGGCATAGTAAGCCGCTCGCGAAATCCCGAAAAAACTACACAGCGCGTTCACAGCGTAGAGTCCTCGGTAATGTTCGATGACCCGATATTGCGCCTCGCGAGTATAGCTGTGCGCAACTCGGTATGAAATTTTTTTAGGAGCGCGTTCTCCATCTCCAGTCGGGCAATATAGGTTGCTTGGGTGAACGCCGTTTTCCGCGGCCGCCCAATCGGTTTGTCAAAGCCAGCTTCTCCTTCCCGCCGAAAGCGCCGAACCCATTGCTCAACCAGCTCACCCCTTGGCAGTCCCAGTTCCTGAGCGGTTTCAGCGTGTGTTTTGCCTTGTTCTAAACACATCTGCACTGCCAGCAACTTTGTTTCCTTGTGAAAGTGAATCATTCCTTTTTTTCCAGACATAGTAAAAGCACCTCCTGCTTCTATTCTCGCATGAGGTGCTTTCTTTTTCTGTCTTGTTTTCAGGGTTCAGTTCAATCTTCCTCAGTCCTTTTATTTATTCTTGACAGACACCTACGCGTCGAATTGACCTATTTCTGTCCCATTGACGATTACTGCGTAATGACCGTCAGGGAAAATGCCTAACGGTACGCTTACCTTGAACTCCTTGATCACTTGGGCGCAAATCGCGCCAGAATCGACCATCGAGTAAACCTCGATCATGATCTGGTTCTGGTCGTTTGGGGGTTGAACGTTGACCCGCAATTGATGGCATCCGTTGGGAAGGTTTCCATTAAGCTCCAGGCTCACCTGCACTGGAGTAGTTTGGTTGATGAACAGGTTGGCAAAGTCAGGGATAACCTCGAAGCGTTCCAGGGAAGAGTCAGATGGGAGAGGCAGGTATGCCATGGTAGGCGCGGGGCTGGGGGTTGGAGGTAGGATGATCACGATTGGGGGCAAGGGGGTGGGAGTGACCGAATCTGAGGCGCTAGTGCAACCGCTGAGCAGGAGGGAGAGAATGATAAGGAATAGAACAAATCGCATTTGATCACCTTATGGATAAAAATAAATAATAACAGACAAAGTATCTGGATAGCAGATCTTCTACCATCCAGATTTCCATTTATCAATCAGAGCATCGAGAATCGGTTTTGATGAAATTGTTCTGAGTATGGCCTTGGATGTATTCCAGCCACCCTCCTCGAGAAGTGATCTCCAGTTCACCATTACAAATAAATGCTTCCCCGAGCACTCCCAAAACCCATTCGCCGGTCGATAATTCGACCTTTCCAAGGGTTAATCCTGGAGGTTCGTTTTGGAGGATATTCACCAGGTCAGCAGGCGCGAGCTGCCAGACTTCCAACTTGATCGATGTCCCGTTTTTCTCATCTCGTTGCATGGCAGGGTATTGGTCGTTGATCGACCACAGCCGGTAGTAAGGCGCGGTTTGAGCAGCGCAAATGAACTCAGCGCAAACTTCCGTAAGGTTCCGGTTTAATTCGAAACCGCGCATCAATGTCCCGTTTACAGCCAGCTTAACCGCATCCATTGATAACCTCTAGATCTCGCTCACCCTGGGGCGGTATTGAAGCGCTTCCGCTAAATGCGTAGGGGTGATGTCACTGCTGCCAGCCAGGTCGGCGATGGTGCGGGCCAGTTTAAGGATACGGTGGTAGGCACGCGCAGAAAGCTGCAACTGGTTCATGGCGGCGCGCATCAGGTTCTTGCAGGGATCGTCGAGCGTGCAGTACTTACGCACATGCGCTGGCAGCATATCGGCATTGGAGGTGAGCGTGGTACCGGTGAAGCGCTCCCGTTGTACCTGGCGGGCTGTTTCCACGCGTAACCCGATCTCACTGGAGGATTCGCCCAACCGGGAGTCGCTCAACTTCTCGTAATCCACACGCGGAACCTCCACGTGAATGTCGATACGGTCCAGCATGGGGCCTGAGATGCGGCGCTGGTATTTGGTGACTAATCCGGGCGCGCAGGTGCAAGCGTGAGTGGGATCGCCGTAATAACCGCACGGGCAGGGGTTCATCGCAGCCACCAGTTGAAAGTTGGCTGGAAAGGTGAGCGTGCCGGATGCGCGCGAAATGGTGACGATTTTATCTTCCAACGGCTGGCGCAGCACTTCAATGCCACGCGCACCGAACTCGGGGAACTCATCCAGGAACAGCACGCCGTGGTGCGCCAGCGAGATCTCGCCCGGGTGCGGCCAGTTTCCGCCGCCCACCAGTCCGGCGTTGGAGATGGTGTAATGCGGAGCGCGGAAGGGGCGCGAACGGATGAGCGGGATGCCGGGCGGCAGTGCGTCGGCAACGGAGTAAATGCGCGTGACATCGAGGGATTCCTCGAGGGTCATGCGCGGCAGGATGGAAGGCAGGGCGCGTGCCATCAGGGTTTTACCGGAACCGGGCGGACCAATCATCAACAGGTTATGCGCGCCAGCCGCCGCCACCTCGAGCGCACGCTTGACGTGTTCCTGACCCTTGATCTCACGAAAATCGGTCTGTACAAGCACCTCAACCTTGTCAGCTTGCAATGGAGGTTGAGGCGAAATGTAGACTGCGCTTATCAGGTGTTGGTAGAGCTCGGAGAGTGAATGAACCGGGATGACTTCCAGGTCAGGGAAAATGGCTGCCTCGGGGGCGTCCTCGGCAGGCACGAACACGCGCTTGAAGCCTTCTGCGCGGGCCACG
>DAONEZ010000100.1:0-6624 GCA_035403345.1 Anaerolineaceae bacterium | reverse complement strand
CGCGCGCAAATCGCCGGCCGGTCCCTTCCGCGCCAGCCCTGGCTTGGAGCTGGACCTGCGCGGACAACGCGCCGAGGACGCCCTGGATTCCCTGGAGCGCTACCTGGAGCAGGCTTACATGAGCGGCATGCCCTTCGTACGCATCATCCACGGCAAGGGCACCGGACGGCTGCGCCAGGTGATCCGCGAAGCCTTGCGGGAGAACAGCCATGTGAAGAGCCATGAAGAGGGCGGGGAAAAAGAAGGCGGCGAGGGCGTGACCATCGCCCACCTGCGGGAAGATTAAATCAAAAGGCCGGTAGTTGAACTCCTCAATTCTCCTACCGGCCTTCATCGCGCAATCTCCCTTTGACTGCGCAAGCGTTGTTTTGTCTGGCGAGTTATTTATACAATATCGCCGTTGACAAAACATTGACAAAATCCTTGTTGAATCGCTTTTTTCGTAATTTGGTGTACATTGATTTTACGGGGTTAACTGTGGCATGTTTGCCCATTTCTTCCATTATTTTCCTCAACCTGGCCCGTGCAGCGGTATAGACTCCGGATTTGGGTGCGGCCAAACAGAGTATGTTTCTCAGCGCATACAGTTCTGCCCAAAAGTTCGGTTCCTGTCGGAAGTGAGCGCTCATTTGCTGGAACAATTCCAAAGCTTTTCCATTTTGCTTCCGTTCCAGGGCAAAAAATGCCGGGATGTACAATTCGTAAAAATCGGCTGACATGAGACCTCGAGCCTTCATCTCAGCCACGATCTCAAACGCTTCACTTTCTATTAATTCCTCATCTATCGGCTTTGTCTGGAACAACAAACAAACCAACCTGGCTTCCAATCCAATGCTGATAAAACCTTGCTCCTCGCTGAGGGCTATACATTTCTCGATGCAGGCTATGCCTTCCTCCGGATTTCCTCGATATAGGAGCAGCAACCCTTTTTTCAAACGTGCCTCAACTGCCGGCGGGGCCTTACCCCCGTTATCAATTGCCTGCTGGTAAAATTCCATCGCTTTATCATACTCTTCCAGCAAGCGATACAGGTCCCCCTTAAACACCCGGGTTGAATCGATCAATTTTTCATACGGATGGCTTTCTTCGCGGAGGTAGGCCTGGTGAATTAATTTCCAGGTATTATCCAGGTCGCCCAGGTACAGGTAGGCAGTCCCTCGTGCCAGGTCAATCAGGGTGAGCCATTCCCGCACAGGCGGACTTTCTGAAAGCCGTTTGTACTCCCCAAACAGACTAAGGACATCCTGAAACCGATGATTATAAAAAAGGGTCATCATCAGAATGGATGCTGCCTGTAAATTTGCAGCAGGTCGGCTTACCAAAAGGCTCAGGTCGCCCATTTCGGAAGCCAGTTGATAAGCCCGTTGTGGTTGACCCTGGAAGCAATACAGGATGCAGATCTGAGTCAGCAAGTTGATGCGCGTTTCCATCTCCCGCTCACCCTTCAGATTACCAATCTGCCGCAGACCCTCTTCGAATGATGCAGCCGCCTGCTTGTATTGGTCCATTTTGATATACAGGATGCCCAGCCTGCAAAAAGTTTCATAAATTTCTGCCAGGTTCCCGGCCTTCTTCAATTGCGCGCTACCGTGACCAAAATAAAATATGGCTGTGTCAAATTTCCCGATGGAGGCGTTATAACGCCCCAGTCCGCTATTCCCGGCACCGATCAATAAAGAGCTTTGCAGGTCATAACCGATATCCAGGCAGGTGCGATAAATCTGCCGGCAAATCTCGTTATCATTCAGGTCGTATGCATAATCTGCCCACTTATTGACAAGGTCAAGGATCTGTTGGTCATTGAAAAGGGACAGGTTATGCTTGACCAGTTCCAATGCGCGGGAGAAGTGACGGTAAACCACCTGCGGGTCCGGCTGCCGCTGGCTGGCAACACCAGCATATGTCCAGAATTCCACCGCGCGCACGAATTCCCCAGCCACTTCAAAGTGGTGCGCCAACCGTAAGCCTGTCTCCGGGTTTCTGCCCCTCCGTTTCAGGACCGCGTTAGCCACTTTCAGATGCAGATCTCTTCGGCGGGCAGGATCAAGTTCGCTTTCAATACAATAACGTTCCACGTCATGCTGAAACACATAACCGCCAGCCAGGCCGAAATCCTTGTCAACTTTCACAAATCCAGCTGCCCTGATCTCCTCCAGAGCCTGCAGGAACTGTTCGTTCTCCATGCGCACCATCAACTCCAGTACATCAGCAGAGAAGCTGTTGCCATTCACCGCAGCTGCTTGTATGATCCTCACCGCGTTCTTACTGAGGGAGCGCATCTTTTCGTATACCAATGCCTGGATGGTTTCCGGGATTGGGAGAGGATTTTTCTCAGAATACGAGGAGATCTCTCTCCTGGAATTCTTGATTGCCTGGATGAATTCCACCAGGTAAAAGGGATTACCTCCGGTATTGACCTGAACCCGCTGAAGGAAAATAGGGTCGGGGTTGATACCCATCATCATCTGCACGAATTTCCTGGTCTCAGCAATCGGGAACTCATTCACTGTGATACTCTCCAGCTTTCTTTCACGTTTCAGCCAGTTAACCAGTTGTTCCAGAGCTTCATTCCAGTTTCGCGGACACGTCACCAGGATCAATACACCGCTTTTCTTGAAGAAATCGTGCTCAATAAGGAATCCAATTAATGTAAGGCTGGCCGGGTCGCACCAGCAGGCATCATCCAGAACGAATAGCACGGACCTTTCAAGGGCGATCTTTTCCAGCAATCGCAAGAATGACTGGAAAACATTTTCGAAAACCGGCAGCCAGCCATTCACGGTGTCTAATCCGGCCAGGGTTTTTAGGTCATGTAATTGATGGTTGTAGAAATCAGAGAGCAGTTCGCGGTCATGTGCATCGATTAAAGCCCAATCCTCGGGGGTCATCACTTTTGGAAGCCCCTCAATGATAGTCTGGAACGGTACACGCACCGCGAGTTGGTGCCCCCGAAAGTAGAGCAGCCTGGGCGGGAATGACTGGGTTTCAAAGAATTCCCGGATCAGCCTGGTCTTGCCGGACCCAGACTCTCCACGTAATTCCAAAATGCCCTTGCGGCGCATCAGGCGGTTGAGAAAAGCCAGTTCATCTTCCCGCCCAAAGAACCTGGGAGCGTCCTTTTCCTCCACGGGCCAGAGGTTGACGCTGCTTACCTTTCCAAGTCGATTGCTTTCCTCTGCTTTTGCACGCAACTCCTGGAATTGCTGAGGTAAAGGTTCCCCATGTTCAGGGTACATACTTTCCAGGTAATTCACAAAGTTGATCAACTCCTTCGACATGCCCTTATCCCGTAGGCAGGTGAGGGAAAGATAATTCATGTCAAAGTTGAGCGGATCAATTTCCAATCCCTTGCGCAGCCAGACAAGGGAGGTATCGAGGTCGCCAATGGAAATATAATAATCAACCAGGGCGTTGATCACCCTCAATATCGCCACCCGTAGAATTTGATTGGTCAATTCCACCCAATTCTGAAATCCAGGGGATCCGCGCATTTGCATGCCCGGCAAAAACGTATAGGCCCGGCAAAGTTCCATGGCAGTTGCCAATTCCGCAACCCGCCAACCCGGAATGATATCTTCCGAATAAGCTGGCGATTGGGTCATGAGTAAGAACGGCGCAACAATATGATTGAACTCGAGAACATCGGAGAATACTAATACAGGATCGAGGCTGAGGTGGTCATTATCTGAGATCAAAGTCTCAGGGTCGGGTAGATCCTTACGTAGATGGCTAATGGTTTCCCGCAGGTTCTTGCGCGCCAGGTCAACCTTTTCGCCCGGCCAAAACAATTCGCACAACTCGTCGCGCGAAGTAGGTTGCGTTTGGGCAGCCAGGTAATACAGCAACGCGCGGGGCTGTTGACGGTGGATCCTGACCGGCTTCCCCTCATACTGGACTAAAGGAGGACCGAGTAGAAGGATATTAAGTTTGACATTATCCATGAGAGGTACCCGCAGCGCAGGGGCTTAAGACCCCAGCTCCACCTGCCGCGCCCTTGCACTGGAAAGGATCTCTGCAGCAGCACGCTGGTTGGCGGCGCTGGTGCTGCCGGTCATTTGCGCCAGCTCGCTCACCCGGCCTTCATCGCCCAGCGGATCGACCCTGGTGAGGGTGCGCGCGCCGATCACCTGTTTTTGCACCTTGAAATGGCTGTCGCCAAAGGCCGCCAGTTGCGAGAGGTGCGTCACGCACATCACCTGGTGCTGCCGCCCCAGCCGCCACAGTTTCTCGCCCACCACGAATCCCACCCGTCCGCCGATGCCCTGGTCGATCTCATCAAAAATGAGCGTGGGGATGTAATCGGCCTGCACCAATACATTCTTGAGCGCCAGCATCAGGCGCGAGGTTTCGCCGCCCGAAGCGATCTTGACCAGCGGCTTGAGCCCTTCGCCCGGGTTGGGGGCGATCATGAATTCCACCTGGTCCAGGCCGTCTTCCCCGTAGGCCACGCGTAAACCGGGTTCGATCTCCAGCCCGTGCGCGGAAGAGACCTGGGTCAAAGACACGTCGAATTTTGCCCCGGACAGGCTGAGGTCGTTCAGTTCACCTTCCACGGCCGTACCCAGCGCTTGCGCTGCGATGCGTCTTTTTTCGCTCAGCGCCAGCCCGGCAGTCAGTACCGAGCCTTCCGCGCTCTTCACTTCCACTTCCAGTTCCGCGATGCGTTCGCCGGCGTGCTGCACCTTCTCAAGTTGGGCGCGGGCATTTTGACCATATTCCAGCACCGCTGCCAGCGTTCCGCCGTACTTACGTTTCAACTGGTGCAGCAGCTCCAGGCGGTCTTCCACCTGCTCCAGGCGCTTGGGGTTGAACTCGATACCGTCCAGGTAGCCGCGTAAATCGCGGTTGACCTCGGTGAGCGACGCCAGCACGCTTTCCAGTTGCTCCGCCAGGTCGCCCTGCCCCTTGTCAACACGCGCCACCGCTTCCAGCAGGCGCGACGCTTCCCCCAGTAGGTCAATGGCAGCTGAGGATTCGGGCGAGCCTTCATCCAGCAGCGAAAGCGCTTGCTGCGCAGAATTGGTCAGGGTTTCCGCGTTAGCCAGTCGGCTGCGCTCCTGCTCCAGTTCGGCTTCTTCCTCGGGGACAACGTGTGCAGCTTCGATCTCCTGCGCCTGGAAAGCCAGCAACTCTGCGCGTTTCTCAGCTTCCTGTTCCAGATCGCGCAGGCTCTTTAATTCCTTATTCAGCGCGTGCAGGCGGTGGTACTCGCTCCGGTAGGCTGCCAGTTCAGGGGCGCAGTCCGCAAAGCGGTCCAGCAGTCCCAGGTGCGAACGCACGTTCAACAGTGAGAGGTGCTCGGATTGCCCGTGGATGTCCACCAGGTAACTGCCCAGTTCTTTCAGGATGGCGGCGCTGACAGCACTGCCGTTCACGCGCGCCACCGAACGTCCGTTTGAGCGGATCTCTCGGTAGAGGGTGAGCCGCGGCTCCTGTTCCAGTTCTTCGCGTTCCAGGATGGCGTTTATCTCCGAGATATAGGCCTGCGGAAGGGAGAAAATGGCTTCAAGCTCAGCGCGCTCACAGCCGCCGCGTACCATGCCCGCGTCCACCTTGCCGCCCACCAGCGCCATGATGGCATCCAGGATGATGGACTTGCCCGCGCCGGTCTCGCCAGTGAAGATGAGCAGCCCGCCGGAGAACCCGAGCTCCAGTTCTTGAATGATGGCAAAGTTGGTGATGTGCAGTTCTGTCAGCATGGATCCTTGCCCTTAGATGCGGATGCCTTTCAAACGGTAATAGACCGTGCTGGTAACCAGGATGGCAAACACGGTTGGCCAGAGCAACCCCAGCAACCCGGCTCCCACACCGGCATTTGACAACAACAGGACCACCAGGCTGATGATGACGCGCAGCAGCGAGCCAACCAGGGCGGCTCCCGCGGCCACCAGCGGCAGCCGGCGCGAACGGCGCTTGCGCACCACGAAGCGAACTGCCTCCGCGATGATGGTTCCAACAATAGGTGCGATGAATATGATGAAGAAGCCCACCCAGCCTGCCACCAGGCTGCCCAAAACGGCCAGCCCGCCGGCGGTCAGCACTGTTAGCGGATAATCCCACCAGCGCGCCGTGTCGAAGATCTTCTGCTGCCCGCGCACGCACTCTCTGCAGCGGTAGCCGGTAGGCGTGAGCACGGCGCAGGAGGTGCACATGGGCCGCTCGCAGCGGTTGCAGCGCAGCAGGGTCTCGCGGTCAGGATGTACGTAACAATATTGTTTTTCGGGAGATTCGTCAGCCATTAAAGGTCACCGATAGAGGGGTTTTGTTCCATGTAGCGGCTCAGGTTGCGGTAAAAGTAACCCGGTTCCTGGAAGACAACGAAATTGACGGTGAAGTCACTGGCAGTCACCACCACCTGGTCGCCTTCCTGCAGCAGCAGCGGGTCATGCCCGTCCACGCTCATGACCGCATTGTGGTCACTTTCGGTGGTCACTGCCACGCTGGCGCCTTCGGGCAGGATGACGGCGCGGTCCATGGACAGGTGCGGCGCCACCGGTACGATGAGGATGTTGCGCAGTTCCGGCGGCAGGATGGGCCCGCCCACCGCCAGGGCATAAGCGGTGGAACCGGTGGGGGTGGCGATGATGAGACCATCCGCCACATATCCCGCGATCGGGTAGCCAT
>DAONEZ010000099.1:0-6635 GCA_035403345.1 Anaerolineaceae bacterium | reverse complement strand
AAAAAGCAAGGAGGGCTGTTTTATGAGCGCCTCCCTGCAAGAAGTGCGGATACCCGATGTTGCTACGAATTTCGTGCTTAACCGGCATACCTGTCTTTCATCTTTCTCATCCTTATCATAGCTAATTATATCCGGTTTGCATTTTGAAATGAAAAACCATCCTTTTGGGATGGTTTTTTAGAGTTTATTAGTTGGTCTGGACTTTGTTCTCGAGGGTGCGAGAGAGGATCTCATCCTGGACCTGGGTGGTGGCTTTCGCCTTCTTGGTCTCCTGTTTTTTCTTGCGATCCTTAGCTTTTTCCATCGCTGCACGCATGGCAAGTTCCATCACGGTCGGTTCTGGTTCGGCCGGCTCGGAAATGGATTCGATCAACTCACTGTTATCCACTTCGGATTTGCGGCGGGGTTTGCGCTCCGGGCGGCGTTCGCGTTTTGCTTCGGTGTTTGCCGGGCGGGGGGCAGCTTTCGGTTTCTCCTCCACAACCACTTCAGGCTCCGGAAGGATGGCTTTCATGCTGAGTTTAATTTGTTTCTTGCGCTTGTTCACGTCGATGATCTGAGCTTCGATCTCGTCGCCTTCCTTGACCACATCAGAGGGCAGCTTAACATAGCCATGCGCCATTTCGCTGATGTGAACCAGTCCGGGGCGTTCTGCGCCGATCTCTACGAATGCGCCGAATTTCTCCAGTCGGACGACTTTGCCCTTCACTGTTTCACCGATTTTAATCTCGCGCCATTCCATGTCGAGCGGTCTGATCATGGTCAGTTCGATGCGTTCATCGCCGTCTTTACGGGCGACGCGTTTTACCCAAACATCAACTTCTTCCCCGACCTTGAGGACGTCTTCAACTTTCTTGATGGGAGTGCCATCCGGAGATACGATCTGTGAAACATGAAGCAAACCGGGTTTTTCAGCGCCAATATCCAGCACAGCCCCGGCCAGGTTGATCTTGATTACTTTGCCTTTGAATTGCGTTTTTGTTTTGATTGTGCGGTCTTCGGTCGCCGCAGCGTTATTTTCAGTCATGGACCTCTCCCAATATCATTTTTCAGCGAAAGAGGATTATACCCCTTGCCGATGAACCTGTCAATTAAATGGCACAATTCGTTCTGATTTCCTAATCCTTGCCTAACAGAATGTTGATGGCTGCCTGCAACTGGGTGTCGATCTCCGCGGTGGCATCCTCTTCTGTGATCTCAACGACCACATCCGGGGTTAACCCCACGCCATTGATCTGGCGACCCTTGGGGGTCAACCAACGCGCAATGGTTACTTTTACCGCACCCTGGTCATCATTCAACGGCACCCAATTCTGCACGGACCCTTTCCCGTATGTAACTGTTCCGACCAGTTTCCCTCGACCGTAATCCTGGATTGCGCCAGCGGTGATCTCTGATGCAGATGCAGACCACTCATTGACCAGCACCACGAGCGGAATTTCGGTCGCCAATCCTCCACGCAGCGCTTCATACGTGGTTTCCTTTCCATCGCCCGATTGTTCTATCATTACTGTTCCGCTGGCGATGAATTGAGAGATCACCTCAATGGCCGTGTCCAGGAATCCGCCGGTATTATTGCGCAAGTCCAGGATCAGCCCCACCGGTTCCTGTGCCAGCAATTCCTTCAAAGCCTTCTTCAGGTCAGCAGTGGTATCAACAGCAAACTGGTTGATCGAAATATAAGCGATCTGGTCATCCAGCATTTTGCTTTCAATGGTGGGCACGATGATGGTAGCCCGGGTGAGGGTGAATTCGAGAGGTTCGGTAACGTTCTCCCGTTTGATGGTGAGCGTGACATCAGTACCTTCCGGACCACGTACCGAGTTAAGCACGACCCTGGGATCCGTCCTGGTCACATCCTTGCCGTCCACAGCGATTACCTGGTCGCCTGTCCTGAGGCCGGCAGCCTCAGCCGGCGAACCGGGCATGGGGCTGATAATGGTCAGGAATTCTCCTGATACATCCACATAAGCGCCGATTCCGGAATACCCTACCAGCGGTGAGGTGGCATCCTTATACTCTTCCGGGTCAAGATACCCGGTGTGTGGATCTCCAAGTGAGTCCAGCATGCCGCGGATTGCGCCCTGCATCAGCAGGTAGTTATCGACAGGTTGATCCACGTACTGTTCGTGAACAATATCCCAGGCTTCCCAGAAGGGGGCAAAAAGCGTTTGCAGGTCGGTTGACACTGCCGGTGTGGTGGCTTCTGGTGCCTGTGTAGGTTGGGACTGGGTGCTTTCCGGTAAACTTTGCAGCGGGGTTTTCCCGGGAATCAACCATCCCACGATCAAACCACCGGAAAAGGCTCCGGCTAAGAGGAATATTGCCAGCAGGACGAGCAGAATATTCCGCCCGGTATGTTTAACTTCCATTCTTTACTCCTGGGTCTATTTTAGGATTAGTTGTGTTGGCTTTTTTCTCTGTATTAGTAAGCTGGTTCACTTTCTCAGATAGTTCCTGCATCTTCTGGTTCTCGGCTCGGAACGGATCCTTGATGTCTTTGGTCACCTGTGACATCTTCTGAGTCCAATGCGTTTTTAACGGACGATTGCGGAAACGCAGGAATAACATCACGTTGATGATCACGATGAAAACCACCAACAGGATCATGATCAACCATTCGGTTGGGGTAACGCCGGTTCCCATTAATTAACATTCCTTTCGGTTTTTATTGGCACGGGGATCACAGATGGCAGGTCAATAAGGGCAGGCACGCAGGCATCGGCAAAGGGTGAACGCGTGCTGCAGCCCACCTGGATGGTCATGAAACCCAATCTTGAGGCAGTTTCCAGGTTGCGCGCGGAGTCATCGATCACCACGCAATCCGCGGGGTTTCCAATTCCAGCGAGGCGGATCGCCATCTGGAAGGCTTCCTCGAACGGTTTGCAGTATGGGCTGATATCCAGGATGTCGATGATGCGTTCAAATTGATCATCGATATCCAATAAGTTAAGCACGCGCTGTGCATGCGCCCGGTTGGCATTGGTGAAGATCAGTTTCCTGTCATCGTAGGCTGCCAGGGTCTCGATCAGACCCTCATCACGCCGGATGTATTGATCGAGGGGAATGTCGTGCACAAAATCAAGGAAAGCCACCTCATCAATGCCATACACAGTTTTTAATCCGCGTAAGGTGGTGCCGTATTGCGCGAAGAGCGATTTACGCAGCTCATGCACCTCGCCCGCGGCAAACCCCAGGGTATCCGTCATGTAGGTGTCCATGCGCACCCCGATGGCCTCCCATACGCCGGATGTGGCGGGATAAACGGTGTCATCCAGGTCAAAGAGCATGGCTTCGAAGTTCATAGGCGAAAGTATACCCTTGTTCGGACAAAAATTGTCAAAAAAATGTGCAGGTTCGCCTGGGATATAATTGAGACATGCATATCAGGATACTGGCAGACGAGGTCGCCTCGCAGATTGCAGCCGGAGAGGTGGTCGAAAGACCGGCTTCAGTGGTCAAGGAATTGGTGGAGAATGCCATCGATGCCAGTGCAGAACGCATCCTCATCCGCATCCAGGATGCTGGTAAGAAACTCATCGAGGTGACCGACAACGGACTGGGGATTCCGGAAAGCGAGGTGCCCCTGGCAGTGGCACGCCACGCCACCAGCAAGCTGCAAAGCGCAGATGACCTCTTCCACATCCGTACCCTGGGCTTCAGGGGCGAAGCCCTGGCCTCCATTGGTTCCGTCTCACGCCTCACATTGATCACCCGCACTACCGGGGAAGAAAACGGGACAAGACTGGTGGTTGAGGGTGGAAAGCTATTAAGCGATGAAAAGATCGGGGGCGTGACGGGTACGCTCGTGCGGGTGGAGGAGTTGTTCTTCAACACGCCCGCCAGGTTGAAATTTCTCAAGCGCGATCAGACCGAGCGGCAGCAGATCGATGGACTGGTCACCCGTTATGCCCTGGCGTATGCCGGAAAGGCCTTCCACCTGGAAGAGGATGGCAAGCCCGTGCTGCGTACCTCCGGGAATGGCAATCAGCGCGAGATACTGGCCCAGCTCTACGGCGTCGAGCTGGCCAAGCAACTACTCGAGGTGGTCTTCGAGGAGGAGGGTCTGGGTATTAACGGCTATATCAGCCCGATCTCGATCAACCGCGCTAACCGCAAGGACATCACATTCTTCGTGAATGGTCGCTGGATCCAGGACACCGCGCTGACCGCAGCCCTGACCCGCGCTTACCAGTCCTACCTGATGGTGGGGCGCTACCCGTTGGCGGTTCTATTCCTGGAACTGCCGCCTGAAGAGGTGGATGTGAACGTGCATCCCGCTAAAGCGGAGGTACGCTTCAGGCAGCCGGATGCCATCTTCGCAGCCGTGCAGCGCGCCGTGCGGCGGGCATTGCTGGCTTATTCACCTGTACCACAACTGACATCCCCGGCCTGGCGGATCGCGCACACCGGCGAGAACACTCCGGTGGATTGGCAGGGCAGCGGCTTGCCGTGGACGCCTGCACAAACTGTTGATCGGCCTGAATTGCCTCTAACCCCGGAGGGAAGCAAGCTTGAACCAACTCAAACACGCCCGGAAGGTTCGATACCGCTCCTGCGGCTAATCGGTCAGATCGGGCTGACCTACCTGGTGGCAGAGGGACCGGACGGGCTGTACCTGATCGACCAACATGCCGCGCATGAGCGCGTCCTGTTCGAAAAAATGTCCGCTGTCCATGGAAACATACCGGCCCAGGCACTGCTGGAGCCGCAGGTGCTGCAACTGCCGCCGCAATCCGCACGGGTATTGGCGGATGAATTGCAGCTGCTCAACCAGATTGGCTTTCAGATTGAAGAATTCGGCGCGCACACTTTCCGCATCAGCGCCATCCCGGCCTTGTTCACTGGCGGAGATGTGCTGGCGGCGGTGCGCAGCGTGGTGGAGGATTTTGAAGAGGATGAAGCGCCGGTGGAAGGCCGGCTGCGCGAGAAACTGATCGCCCGGATCTGCAAGCGCATGGCGGTAAAAGGCGGCATGCTCATGTCGGGCGAGGAACAGGCCGCCCTGCTGCGCGACCTGGAAAGCTGCGCTGCGCCGCGTACCTGCCCGCACGGCCGACCGACCATGATCCACCTGTCGGTTGACCTGCTGGAGCGGCAATTCGGCCGGCGCGGGGCGAGATCGTCCTGATTTGTTCTACTCGTGAGGAATGAATGGGGGATGCTATAATTTTTACGTGGACGAGCGCGAGTTCAGAAATTTCCTGATCGAAAAGTGCCAATTGGACCCGGAAACACCGGTCGTGGTCGGGTTTTCCGGAGGTCCGGACTCAATGTGCCTGCTGCACCGTTTATGGCGCTTGGGGTTTCAAGTCATAGCGGCTCACCTGGATCATGGGCTGCGTCCAAATTCCAGCAAGGAAGCAGAATATGTGGAGCAACTCTGCCAACAATGGGGCATCCAACTGGTGACCCTTAGCGCGGATGTGCGCGGATTTACGGCTGCAAACAAGATTTCAATCGAAGAAGCTGCCCGGGAAGTGCGCTACAGATTCCTGTTCGATGCGGCTGAGGAAACCGGCGCACAGGCGGTGCTGGTGGCGCATCACGCCGATGACCAGGTGGAGACGGTGTTGATGCACTTCCTGCGCGGCAGCGGTACCAGCGGTCTGGCGGGCATGCGCCTGCGCTTGCTGCCCAACCCCTGGAGCGTATCGATCCCCCTGGTGCGGCCGCTTTTGTTTGCCTGGCGAAAAGAGATCGAGGAGTACTGCCGGCAGCACGAACTTACCCCCTTGCAGGATGAGTCCAACACCGACATGAATTATTTCCGCAACCGCATCCGCGCCGAACTCATCCCGGAACTGCAGACATATAATCCGGGCCTCAAGGAGCGCCTGCTGCGCACCGCCGCCGTCACTGCCGAGGACGAAGCCTGCCTTCAGGCACTCACGGAGCAGGCCTGGCGGGAGTGCCTGATGGAACGGTCAACGGACTTCATTTTGCTGAACCGAGCCGGGATGCTTGCTTTGCCGCCTGCCCTGCGGAACCGGATTGTACGCAAGGCGATGGGGGAACTGAATGCCACTCTGCGGGATATTGACTACCAGGTCATCCAACGGGCGGCGCATTTCATCAGCAAGCCCGGCCGCACAAACCGAGTGAACCTGATGGCCGGCCTGGAAGCGCTCATTTGTTTTCATGATCAGGTGATGTTCGCGCGGAAAGAGGCCCGTTTTGATCCGTTTTGGCCGCAATTGCCGCAGCAGGAAATTGAACTTACGATCCCGGGAGTGTTCCCGATTGGCACCGGCTGGGAATTGACCTCAGCTCAAAGCCTCGACCTTTACGTGCAGGGAGATGAATGGAGCTGCCTGTTGGATGCAGATGAAATCAGAGGAACGTTACGGCTGCGTCGATTCGCGCCGGGTGACCGCATTGAACCGCTTGGAATGGCTGGCAAAGTCGTAAAACTGGGGGATTTCTGGACGGAAGCCGGGCTCCCGGTGAAAGCGCGGCAGTCCTGGCCGTTGCTGGCGGATGACCAGCGCATTCTGTGGGTGCCCGGGTTCAGGCTATCGCACGCGGCGCGCATCCGCGAGGGAGGTACGCATGCCATCCGCTTTACCGTAAAGAAAAAATAGACCGGAAGGGCTGCCTTCCGGTCTTGTTTTATCTCAGGCTTCTCCTGCCAG
>DAONEZ010000098.1:0-6636 GCA_035403345.1 Anaerolineaceae bacterium | reverse complement strand
AAATCTTGACCAATCAGTCGCTTTCCCGGCTCGATCGAGAATGGCTTTTCCGATCTTACCAGAAGCCATGGCTTGGGGAGAAAGTACTGGGGCAAGTTCCTCTGGCGGAAGCAAGGGAGCAAGTTCTTCAACCTCTGCCAATGCTGCCTGTTGTGCAACCCTCCTGCTGGTTCTGGTTGGCGGTTTTTTCCGAATCTTTTCAGCATCTTCCTTTGTGCCACTGCCAACACCGTACCCCCCTGCCCGTTCCAATTGAAGACGGGCAATTTCCGCTAACGGACCTGCCTGTTTCACAGGTCTCAACAGTCGCGCCATTTGGACAGTCGACGCTGCCTGAGGGATATCGCTTAACCTGGGATATAAGTGGAACTCGTTCCCGTCAGATTGGAAAGCGAATCCAAGCAATATTTCATTCTCACCTCCAGAAACAGGTGCAGTCTCCCCTGGCGGTGAAATCGTCAGAACGGCAGGAATATCAAAAACCATACCCTCGGGTTCAATGATCACCGCAGCTCCCAATCCACCACTCAAAGGGAGATCATTGATCGCAGACACTGGCATCAATCTAATGGGCACTTCCATGCGCAAGGCATCGCGGGGTACGTAGAGAGAGTATGTCACCCCGTTCGTACCGGTAACGGAGACTTCCCCTCCGTCAGGACCAACCACACTCGATTTTTCGACTGCCTGGTCCAGGAACATCGAGGGATCAATTTCAGCAGGTTCTCCGGACTCATCCGTTGGAAACAGGTTTTCCAGTACTGATGGATCAAAGGACTCCGGATCAACCTCACCACCGGTAAATGAACTGAAATCAAAGGCAGCCGGCGTCGAATCCATTTCCAGCGTTACCTGGATTGGAGCACCGGTAACCTCAGGAGCGGTCAATTCGACCTCATAACTCTTTTCCCGGTTGCTGGAATCGATGGAAGTTAACTTGTAAGTATATGTGGCACCGGGTAAGATTTGGTAATCAACAAACGAAGACTCAACGGCACCTAAATATGCAAGCGGTATGAATTCAACATCCCCTGATTGATACTCCAGGAGATAATTTTCAGCTCCATCGATGGCAGTCCATTCCAACAGAATGGCATTGTCCGCCTGAGCAGCACGCAGCACCTGGTTGGGTTGCGTTACCGATTGACCTGTCTCGCCCTCTGAGTTGGAGGGAGATGCAGACGAACAAGCAGTTATCAGCACCGCTATTAGTATGATTGTTGAGAATATGCGACCTGGTTTCATGTTCCCTCTCCATACCTTTTTATGACTATTTTGACTATATTTATCTATATTATATATCATAATGGACGAATTTCTTCAATTAATGATTAATTATTTACATTGAAACCGGTCATTAATCTTTTATTAGAAAACACCGGCCTTTCTTGACCTTCATTTTCGGGCATGGTATGATTAATTTCGATGCTTTAGCACTCGAAAGGCTTGAGTGCTAAATATTAAAAAATGACTGAATTAACCGACCGTCAGCGCTTTCTATTATCACTCGTGATCCATGAGTACGTCCACTCCGCCAATCCAGTGGGATCCAAGCACGTGGTGGACCAGTTCAACCTGGACATGAGTTCTGCCACCGTGCGCAACGAATTGGCAGCCTTGACCGACCTGGGATACCTGCGCCAGCCGCACCTTTCAGCTGGACGGGTGCCCACCGAGGACGGTTATCGCATGTTCGTGGGCAATATCGTGCAAGAATCCGAGATTCCTGATTCCACCCGGCGCATGATCTCACATCAGTTCTACCAGATGCGCCAGGACGTGGAACAGTGGACCCGGCTAGCGGCTTCTGTTTTGGCCCACCAATCGCGCGCTGCCTCCATTGTCACCGCCCCGCATCCTCAGCAGTCGCGTTTCAAACATCTGGAGTTGATCTCTTCGCGCGGCAGCATGGTATTGATGGTACTGGTGTTGATGGGCGGTGAGATCATTCAACGCTTCCTCACGCTGGATGAATCTGTATCCCAGGAACAGCTTTCCACCATCGCCGCCACCCTCACCGGTCTTAGTTACGGCAAGTCCGTGGAAGAATTCAAACCTGGAGAACTTGCCCTTACCCCTCTCGAACTGGATGTATATAACGTCCTGCTTGAGGAAATGAACCGCGCGAACTCGACCGTGTCCGGCGAAGTGGTGCTGGACGGGCTCACGAACGTGCTGGCCGAACCGGAATTCTCGGGGTCGGAAGACGCCCGTAAAGCGCTACGCGTGCTGGAAGAAAAACCATTGTTGCATGAGATCATCGCCAATACGGTCATGCAATCACCTCCGCAAGGCGGCGTGCAGGTGTTGATCGGCGGTGAAGGCGTCTATGATGCCCTCTCGCAGGTTTCCATCGTTCTGGCGCGTTATGGTGCCCCCGGACTGGCTACCGGCACACTTGGCGTGTTGGGTCCCATGCGCATGCCTTACGGCAGGACGATCTCGATTGTGCGCTTTTTATCTGGTTTACTCTCCGACCTGGTCAACGAGACCATGGCCGAATAACACATGAACAAGGACATAACTATGGATGAACCAAACGAACCCAGGAAAACACATGCCACATCTCACGGGACCCATTCCCGGGGAAAAAGCCAGCCAGACACGAAACAGGAGCAGCAGGCTGAGCTCGAAGAAATAGTGCTTTCCCGCAAAGAACTTGATGAACTGCAGGAGAGGTTGAAGAAAGCCGAAGACGGCTGCTCCTCCAACCTGGATGGCTGGCAGCGTGAGCGAGCTGAATTCTCGAATTACAAAAAACGCATCGACCGCGACCAGGTTTCCCTGGGCCAGTCGATTACCGGCTCTGTGATCAAGAAATACCTGCCTGTCATGGATGACCTTGACCTGGCGTTGAAATCCCGCCCGAAAGAGGGAGAGGGAGCTGCCTGGGCAGCCGGTATCGAGTTGATCCAGCGCAAGCTGATGAGCATCCTGGAATCGGAAGGGGTTACCCCCATTTTTGAGAACAAGGTGCAATTTGACCCGACCATTCACGAGGCCATCACCCACGAAGACAACGCCGAATTTGCATCCGGCGAAGTGATCGAAGTGATTCGCAGTGGCTATAAATTAGGCGACCGTATTCTGCGGCCTGCAGTTGTGCGCGTAGCACGATAATCAGAGAGGAAAATATGGGAAAAATCATTGGTATCGATCTTGGCACCACAAACTCAGTTGTCGCGGTGATGTCCGGCGGTGAACCGGTCGTCATCCCATCCGCCGAAGGCGAAAGGCTGGTTCCCTCGGTTGTGGCGGTGAATAAGAACCATGAACGCCTGGTGGGACGTACTGCCCGCAACCAGGCCATCGTCAACCCGGAGAATACCATCTTCTCCATCAAGCGCTTTATGGGACGCAAATACAACGATCCCGAAGTACAGCGCACCATTAGCCGCGTGCCCTACAAGGTCACCAGCGCCAGCAATGGCGACTTGCGCGTGGTGATGGATGGCAAAGAATACAGCCCGCCTGAGGTCAGTGCAATGATCCTGGGCAAACTGAAAACAGATGCCGAAGCTTACCTTGGCGAAACCATCACCCAGGCGGTCATCACCGTGCCGGCTTATTTTAATGATGCCCAGCGCAATGCCACCAAGGATGCCGGGCGCATTGCCGGTCTGGACGTGCTGCGTATCATCAACGAACCGACGGCTTCCTCCCTGGCCTACGGACTGGACAAGAAAAAGAACGAGATCATCGCTGTGTATGACCTGGGCGGCGGTACCTTCGATATTTCCATCCTGGACGTTGGCGAAGGCGTCTTCCAGGTGCGTTCCACGAATGGAGATACCTTCCTGGGCGGTGATGACTTTGACCTGCGCGTGATGGACTACCTTATCGAGGAATTCCGCAAGTCTTCCAGCATCGATGTGCGTTCTGACCGCCAGGCGCTGCAGCGTTTGAAGGAAGCAGCCGAGAAAGCCAAGATCGAGCTTTCCACCGTGCAGCAGACCGAGATTAACCTGCCTTATCTCAGCGCAGATGCCACCGGTCCAAAACACCTGGTGCTCACGCTCACGCGTGCCAAGCTGGAGCAACTCACCGGTGACCTCATCCAGAAAACGCTTGAACCCATCCGCCGCGCGCTCTCTGACGCCAGCCTGAAAGCCAGCGAGATAAACGAGATCGTCCTGGTAGGCGGCATGATCCGCATGCCCGCCGTGCAGGAAGCGGTGCGCAAGGAATTCGGGAAGGAACCTCATAAGGGTGTGAACCCGGACGAGGTTGTGGCGGTTGGCGCTGCCATCCAGGCCGGGGTGCTTGGCGGGGATGTGAAGGATATCCTGCTGCTGGACGTGACCCCCCTGACCCTCTCAGTTGAGACCATGGGCGGCGTTTCCACCCCCATTATTGAACGCAATACCACCATTCCCACGCGTAAGAGCCAGATATTTTCCACAGCCTCTGATTCACAAACCCAGGTGGAGATCAACGTGCTGCAGGGCGAACGCCCCATGGCAAATGACAACAAATCTTTGGGCAAGTTCAACCTGGACGGCATCCCGCCTGCTCCGCGCGGCATCCCCCAGATCGAGGTCACCTTTGATATCGACGCCAACGGCATCCTCAATGTGACCGCGTTGGACAAGGCCACCAACCGCTCCCAGCACATCACGATCACAGCTTCCAGCGGTCTGACCGAAACCGAAGTTCAGAAGATGAAGAAGGACGCCGAGGCGCACGCTGAGGAAGACAAGAAACGCAAGGACCTGGTGGAGATCCGCAACAACGCTGATAACGCCATTTACACTGCAGAAAAACTGCTGCGCGAGAATGGTGAAAAAGTGCCTGCAGAAATGAAAAAGGAAGTCGAAGACAGCGTTGCCAACCTGAAGGGTGTGATGAACACTGACGACACAGAACGCATCCGCACTGCCATGGAATCCTTGAACCAGTCCATTCAAAAGGTCGGCGCAAGCATGTACCAGCAGCCTGGTCCTGGTGCGCAGGCTGCCCCGGATAGCGGCCCGCAGCCCGGTCAGGGTGAAGGCAGCGCCCCGGATGGCGGCGATGTGGTTGACGGTGAATTCAAGAATATTTAGGTATTGAAACAAAATTGCACGGACGGGCGTTTGGTTTGTATAAATCCATGCGCCCTCCGTGTTTGCATATTCCACCCCGCAAAGGGAAAGATTGAATGACAAAACGTGATTATTATGAAGTCCTGGGCGTCAACCGCAATGCCTCTGCTGAAGAGCTAAAATCCGCCTTTCGGTCGCTGGCGCGCAAGTATCACCCGGACATGAACAAGGAAGCTGACGCCGAGGAGAAATTCAAAGAGATCAACGAAGCTTACGCTGTGCTCTCGGACGAAGACAAGCGCCGTGCCTACGACCAGTTCGGCTTTTCCGGGGTCAACAACACCGGCGGCGTGCCCGATTGGACCTCGATGGACTTCGCGGATATTTTTGGAGAGTTCTTCGGTTTTGCCACGGGTGCAACCCGCCAGCGCCAGAACGCGCCGCGCCGCGGGCAGGATCTCTCGTATGCCGCCACATTGACATTTGAAGAAGCCATCTTCGGCCTGGACAAAGAGATCGAGATCACGCGCGACGAGGTCTGCGCCACCTGCAAGGGCAAAGGCGCGGAACCCGGTTCCAGCCCGGTGAAATGCAGCAACTGCGGCGGCCGCGGTGAGGTCCGCCAGGTACGCCAGACCTTCCTGGGCTCCATGGTCCAGGTGGTCACCTGCCCCAACTGCAGCGGACGCGGCGAGATCATTACTTCTCCCTGCCATACCTGCAAGGGACGCGGACTGGAACGCAAGACCGTAAAGAAGGTCGTGCCCATCCCAGGCGGCGTGGATACCGGCACGCAGATCCGCATGGCCGGTGAAGGTCAGCCCGGCATAAATGGCGGACCGACTGGAAACCTTTATGTGGAGATCCGCGTCAAAGACCACAAATTCTTCCACCGCAAGGGTAATGACATTCAATTGGACTTGAATATCAACATCGCCCAGGCAGCCCTGGGGGCGGATGTGGAAGTGCCCACCGTGGACGGTCCCATGAAGATGACCATTCCGGCCGGCACCCAGCCCGGCAAAGTCTTCACCCTGCGTGGTAAAGGCGCTCCGTTCCTGCATTCCAACGGCCGCGGAGATCAACTGGTGGTCGTCAACGTGGAAATTCCACGCGAGGTTTCTGCGGAGCAGCGCACCCTGCTGGAATCCCTGGCAAGCACGCTGGGCACAGAAGTGCGCCCGCAGGAAAAAAGCTTTTTGGATAAGTTGAAAGAGGTGTTAGGTGGCTGACGCGAAATGGCTGGAAGTATCCCTGACGGTGGATGGCGAACTGGCGGAAGCCGTAGCCGAGGTGCTGGACCGCTTTACCAGCGGCGGTGTGGTGGTGGAAACCAACGTGAAATACCGCGATGCGGAAGATGAAGGCACCCCTTACGGACCGGTCAAGGTGTACGGGTACATCATCATCGATGAGCACCTCGAGGAGAACCGGCGTAAATGCGAGGAAGCCTTGTGGCACTTGCACACCATACGTGAACTACCAGCGCCGGTGTACAAGGAAATTATGGACGAGAACTGGATGGCCGCCTGGAAGGACCATTATCACCCCATTCCCATCGGCAAGAAGCTGCTCATCCTGCCTGCCTGGATCGAACAGGAGGATATGAGCC
>DAONEZ010000097.1:0-6637 GCA_035403345.1 Anaerolineaceae bacterium | reverse complement strand
CAGTGCAGGAAGCGCGCAGCTTCATCCAGCAGACCTATGGAGGCGATTTCCTGCCACCGACCCCGCCGCAATACAAGACCCGCGCGGTTTCTGCCCAGGAAGCACATGAGGCCATCCGGCCGACCTCAGTGGGTCGACAACCGGAAAAGATCAAGGAGTTCCTCTCAAACGATCAGTTCAAACTCTACCAGTTGGTATGGCAGCGCTTCGTGGCCTCGCAGATGGAGTCCGCCGTTTACGACACGCTTTCCGTGGATGTGACCGCCGCCGGAAAGGAGCACAATTATCTCTTCCGCGCCTCCGGATCCACCATCAAGTTCCCCGGTTTCCTGATTGTTTATGAGGAAGCGGTGGATGAAGACCAAAAGAGCGAGGAACCTGAAAACATCCGCATCCCAGCCGGCCTGGAAGAAGGGCAAAAGCAGGAGTTGGTGCGCCTGGTTCCCGAGCAACATTTCACACAACCCCCTCCGCGCTACACCGAGGCCTCGCTGGTGCAGGTGCTGGAGGAATATGGCATCGGCCGTCCTTCCACCTATGCTCCCATCCTTTCCACGATCCAACAGCGCGGATACGTGCTGCGCGAAGCCAAGCGCCTTTCACCTACAGAAACCGGCATCCTGGTCAATGACCTGGTGGTGGAGCACTTCCCGGATATTGTGGATCTGAAATTCACCGCCAACATGGAAGCTGAGCTCGACCAGGTGGCGGATGGATCGGTCGAATGGAAGAAGGTCATTCGTGAGTTCTACGAGGTGTTCGAACCCACGGTGAAGAAAGCTCAGGCGGAGATGCCGGTGAGCAAGACCGAACCTGAAAAGATCGGACGGCTCTGCCCGGAATGTAACCATGACCTGGTCATCCGCTGGGGTCGTTACGGCAAGTTCATCAGCTGCTCCAATTTCCCGGCTTGCCGGCATACTGAAGCGTTGCTGGAAAAGATAGGCGTGACCTGCCCCAAGGATGGCGGGGAAGTCGTGCTCCGCAAGACGCGAAAGGGCAGGATCTTCTTTGCCTGCGGGAATTACCCGAATTGCGATTTCACCAGTTGGAAACGCCCGGTATCCACGCCATGCCCCAAGTGTGGTGGGATGCTTGTGATCGCCAACAAGAAAGAAGTGCAATGCTCCCAGTGCGAGGAAAGCTACCTGATGGAGCAGGTCGGAGTGAGTCTGCCGGACTAGGCATATTACTTGCATCGAATTGCTTGTTGAATCGCATGTAATTTTCATCTACAATCAGGATTGTAGGAGTCGAAAATGGAAAAACTCAAGAACATTCTCACGGATTATCTCAAGCGACCGCTCTTCACCGGGATCCTCGGGCTATTATTGGGGCTGATCATCGGTCTGCCCGTGTTAGGGTGGGGGCTCTGGCCTGTAAAATGGAAGGACGCCGACGCCAGTTTCCTGCGCCAGGATTTGAAGGATCAATACTTGTGCATGGTCGTCGATTCCTACCGGGTGAACCAGGACGCCTCCCTGGCTGCCGCGAGACTGGATTCTTTGAAAGCGGATCTCCAGTCCAATCCCACCTTGTTCAATTCATTAGCCAAGGGCGGCTGTAATTATGCACCTGACGACAAGGTCGTTTTAGCGCTCAAATCTGCTTTGCTGGGCTTGCCATCCACTGGACAGCCGGTGGTGAGCGAAACTACCATCCCGCTGCCCACAGCCACGCCCGACAAGGAAGCGAAAAAAGGCTCGGGAGTCTGGCTGGCCATCCTGTGCGCTTTATTCCTGATCATCGGTGCAGTGCTGGTGTACTTGTTCTTTTTTCGCAACCGCAGAAACCAGGATGATGTACCCGTTCCTATCGATGAGGGCGAGGTTGAGGAACTGGTTGAGCCGGTTGAGACCATAGAAGAAGAGGAAATGGTCAGTCCGGTTGCGCCTGTAACCACCAAATCGACAGGCGAGGGACCGGTATCACATTTCATGACCACCTATGTCATCGGTGATGATCTGTACGATGATAGCTTCAGTATTGATGCCCCATCCGGCGAGTTCCTGGGTGAATGTGGCGTGAGCATCTCCGATACGATCGGGGTAGGGGATCCCAAGAAAATCACCGCCCTGGAAGTATGGTTATTCGACAAAAATGATACCCAGACCGTCACGAAGATCCTGATGAGCGAACACGCCATCAATGATGCTGCCATCCGCCAGCGGCTGGCTTCGAGGGGTGAGCCGATACAGGTGGAACCCGGGCAGCAGATCCTGCTCGAGACAGCCACCCTGCAGCTTGAGGCGCGCGTCATCGAGATGGTGTACGGCCAGGGTGCTATGCCCTCCGGCAGCTACTTTGAACGCCTGACCATGGAAATGACCGTCTGGCAGAAATAAACTCCTGACCACACTTAATTCCTGACTAAAACAAATAATCCGGGCAATGTCCCGGATTATTGTTAATTCGACTCTGATTACTCGATCCTGATAAGTTTGAACCGCACGCTCCCGGCAGGAGTTTGGGCAACCACTGTATCTCCGGCGCGGTGCCCCATGAGAGCCTGGCCAATGGGAGAGCTGTATGAGATGCGGCCGTTGGTCGGACTGGCTTCCTGCGGCCCCACCAGGAGGTAGGTCTCTTCCTCGTCTTCGTATTCTTCAACGATGGTCACTTTTGAGCCGATTTCAACGGTGTCTTTGACCACGGTGTTTTCTTCGATGATCACAACATCCCGCAGGATAGCGGTCAACTGTTGGATGCGTCCTTCAATGAAAGCCTGTTCTTCCTTTGCAGCGCTGTAGTCCGCGTTTTCTGAAAGATCGCCCATTTGAATGGCCGAGCGCAGGCGTTTTGCGAGCTCGATGCGTGCGGGACCCTCAAGATGTTTCAGTTCAGCGCGAAGTTTTTCAGCGCCTTCTTTGGTGAGATAGGAAGGTTGTTGTGTCATGATGTACTCCTCAGCAATGATAACAGATTACGGCAGTAATTCGGGGTCAAACAGCCTTTGGTATTCCTCGATGGCAAAACGGTCGGTCATGCCGGCCAGGTAATCGCAAATGGTGCGTTCCGTGCCTTTAATTTCGATCTGCTCCTGGAACTGGTTGGGCAGCATGCTGGGTTGGTCTACATAGGCATTGAACAAGGCGGTGAGGATGCGCTCAGCCTTAGCCTGCATGCGCATGACCCGGTAATGGCGGTACATTTTCGAGTAGAGGAAGTCCTTCAGTTCACGATTGCGTGCTTTCATGGTCTCGTCGAAAGCGACCACATTAACCGGCAGCAACTGCAATTCGCGCGGTGAACCCGGGCGATGACGTTCGATGGCGGCGCTGCTGGCTGTGATCATGCTGTTCACTTCCAATCCGACCAGTTCGCGGATCACACGATGCCTCGCCAGGTCATCCATTTGGCTGCCAGCGGGTTGGAATTGCTCTGCCACCATATCCCATAAGGCAATGCCTTTGAGCATATCGGTTGTGAGCAAACCCGAGCGCAGCCCGTCGTCCAGGTCGTGCGAGGTGTACGCCAGCTCATCCGCCACGTTGGTAATTTGGGCTTCCAGGTGACCGCGCAATTCGGGTTCAAACTCACTGGCATCACTTTTGTCGTACTCGGTTTCGTGTTTCACCATGCCTTCCAAAACTTCCCAGGAAAGGTTTAACCCGGGAAAATCAGGATAACGGTTCTCAATTTCAGTCACAATACGGTAGGAGTGATGATTGTGATTGAATCCGCCAAAGCGCTGCATCAGTCCATCCAGGGTGACTTCGCCGGAATGCCCGAAGGGCGGGTGCCCCAGGTCGTGTGCCATGCAGATGGCTTCCACCAGGTCTTCGTTCGCTCCCAGGGCGCGGGCGATGGTGCGACCGATCTGGGTTACCTCCAGTGTGTGCGTCAGGCGCGTGCGGTAATAATCGCCCTCGTAATTGATGAACACCTGGGTCTTGTATTCCAGGCGGCGGAACGCGGTGGTGTGCAGGATACGGTCGCGGTCGCGTTGAAAACAGGTGCGGTACTCTGGTTCGGAGTCAGGATACTTCCGGCCGCGGGATTGGCTGGCATGGATGGCATAGGGAGCCAGGCTCAATGATTCAATTTTTTCCAGTTGGTTGCGGGTATAGATCATATTTTTTTCAGTCCCTTGTTAATAGGGTGCCCAATTGTCTGCCAGACAAGGAGGAGTAGATATTCCCGGCTTCGATACCGGAAAAGATCAAAACATCCTGCACTGCGCCATTCTGGATCAATTCCATCATACTATGAACCTTGCTGCGCATCCCGCCGGTCACGTCGGTGTGCTCGGAGGCGCGGAGCTGCTCATCAATTTCCGCCAGGTTGGCCGGTGAAATGCGCGGGATCACCTGCTGACGCAGCGGATAATCCTGCCAGACGCCGGCTTCAGTGCCGGCAATGAGAATGCGGTCAGGAGCGAGTTGCGTGGCGAGGGAACTGAAGAGCTCTTCAGTGGAAAGGATGGTACCGCCGCGTATCCTGTCAAAGAGCACATCACCATAAATCACAGGTACAAGGTCATTTTGCAGGGCAGTGCGGATTAGGGTGACATCCCAATCGACCAATTTGCCGTCACTCGCAATAGCCTGCGCATCAGGTGGAAAAGCCAATGCTGGAATGCCGAATTTATGCAAGGACTTCATGACGATGATATTAAGCGCCCGGGCTGCCTGCCATACTTCAACGAAACCGCGCCACTCTTCTACCGACGCAACTCCCTGCCTGGTGTGGTAGCGGGTGGCAGGCACATGACCGAATGAGCCGGAGCCGTGCCCGATGACCAGGCGCAGGGAGGGATCATCCGCCTGCGCGCGGGCGATCTGCTCGCAAGCCTGGTTGAGCATATAAAGCCTGGCAGAATGTGCTTTGGCTTTGTTTGTGATGAGTGAGCCACCTAATTTGAGGAAGACCAATCCCGGCATTCTATTATCCTTTAAACGGTGGAAGAGTGAACGGCAGGGTGCTCACCGCTCCAGCTGCCAGAAGTGCCTGGCTGACTTTTTCCACCAGGTCGGGCTCGACCAGGGCGATGATGTTCCCGCCCAGCCCCCCGCCGGAAAGCTTTGCTCCCAGGGCTCCGGCTTTCAGTGCAGTTTCAACCAGGTGGTCGAGCACATCACTGGAAACTCCTATTCTTTGGAGCAGTGCGTGGTTCTCGCTGAGCAGAGGGCCAATTTCGGTTGCCTTGCCTGTTTCCAGCAAATACTTGCATTCAGTTGAAATTCTTTCAACCTGAATGAAGTAACTTGTATAGCGTTCCGGTTCCGCGTCAAATCGTTCACGCACGCCAGCCACGGCCTTGGCTGTGGAGCTGGTAATGCCGGAATTTGCGATGACAAGATGGAGGTCTAATAGGTTGTGAATGGGCCTGAACCCCGATCCACGCTGAAAGTATATGGGCACTTGATAGGTGATCACGGTGTTGTCGATGCCTGAAGGCGTGCCGTGGTGCAGTTTTTCGACCTCAAAGGCGATGTTGTTTATGGAGGAGTTTTCCAGGGGGTGACCCAGGAAAGTGGAGATTGCGTGCGCAACTGAGACCGTCGAAGCTGCGCTGGAACCCAGGCCTGCGCCCAGGGGGATCGTAGAGGTAAGCTGTACTTCGCAGGCTGGCAGAGTTCCAATACCCAGTTCCCGCAGGGTCAGTTCGATCGTGCGGCGCATGGGATGTTGCGGTTCCAACGCGGAGAGCGGCGCATTCAGGTTGATGAGCGGGGCATTAATCAGTACCGCGCTGTCAGTTGCTGCCGGGCGGGCGAAAACCCTGCAGCGCGTGGATACAGCAAACACGGGCAGGGCGATGGCCGGGTAGCCATACACGACCACATGTTCCCCGCATAAGATGATCTTTCCCGGTGAGGAGCACGAAATGGCAGGCATGGAATCCCTAAAAGAGATAGAACACAACCAGCACGGTCAATCCCCACAGAAGTACCGTGGCTTGCAGCGGCCTGTCCTTGAGCACCAATTCCTCCGGCTCTCCGCCCGCGTCGCGCATTTTTACTAGGTAAAGGTAGCGGAATATCCCGTAAAGGACGAACGGGATGGTGAGCATCATGGCATTGTTAGGGGGCAGGTTGACCGCTGAGAACGTATAAAGCGAATATGCGATGATGGTTGTGGCTGAAACCACTGTGATCAGTTGGTCAATGAAATCGATCGAGTAACCGTCCAACACCTTGCGGTGGGCTGAGGGGGTATCCGAGACCAGGCCGGAGAGTTCAGCGCGGCGCTTTCCAAACCCGATGTAGAGCGCCAGCAGGGTGGTGACCACGTAGAGCCACGGGGAAAAGCGCTGCACATCAATGATCGAAACGCCAGCCGCCACGCGCAGCACAAAACAAGCCGCGATCACCATCACATCGATCAGGGCGATGTGCTTTAACCACTTTGAATAGGCCAGGTTGAGCAGGAAGTAGATGGCGCAGATTGTAAAGAAAGCTTTCGAAAGCAGAAATGAACCAACCAGGGCGATGGTGAGCAGGATAGCGGCAATGACCAGGGCAGTACTGACCGGCAGCTTCCCGGAGGCAATGGGGCGGTTTTTCTTAACGGGATGGTTGCGGTCCGAGTTAACATCCATCACATCGTTGATGATGTACACGCTGCTGGACAACAAGCAGAAGGGCAGGAAAGCCAGGATGGTTTGTTGGAGGGCAGTCAGGTTGGTCAGTTT
>DAONEZ010000096.1:5443-6641 GCA_035403345.1 Anaerolineaceae bacterium | reverse complement strand
CATGTCTTCGCGCCGCAACGCCGCGCTGTATGGCAATTACTCGCGCAAATGGCAAAAGGTCCCGGCTGAAGGCGAATCGGTGTTGCGCCAGAAAATGGGCTTTGACGATCGTCCATTGGTGCTATTAGCCACCAACGTAATGGGCGACAGCCTGACGCTGGGAAGGACCGTGTTCTCCAAATCCATGTCTGAATGGATCGAACGCACCGTGCAGTACTTTATGGAAAAACCGGATATCCAATTGGTCATCCGTATTCACCCCGGTGAAGCCCTGGTGAAACACGGCTCGATACTGGAGATGATCAAGACTACCCTGCCGCAGCTCCCCCCCAACATCCACCTGATCGACCCGCATGCCGAAGTGAACACCTACGACCTGGTGGACATGGCGGACCTGGGCTTGGTGTACACCACCACAGTGGGTCTGGAAATGGCACTGCGCGGCATTCCGGTGATCGTAGCCGGCAAGACCCATTATCGCAACCGCGGATTTACGCATGACCCGTTGACCTGGGTGGAATACTTCAAGACCTTGAACCGCACCCTGGAAAACGTGAAATCCGCCCGGTTGAGCCAGGAAGAGATCGACCTGGCATGGAAATACACCTACCTGTTCTTCTTCAAGTACTCCCAGCCCTTCCCCTGGCATATGGTATTCCGCAAAAAGG
Organism: Anaerolineaceae bacterium; assembly: GCA_035403345.1. GTDB lineage: Bacteria > Chloroflexota > Anaerolineae > Anaerolineales > Anaerolineaceae > UBA6107. Next base: position 5,973 of record DAONEZ010000096.1, on the reverse strand, counting down.
ATTTCAAGGAAATTTCCCTTGAGTCAGTGATCTCAAAGGAAGGATTGAAGAAGTACGGCAACACTTTTGACTTGCTTACATTTAAGCAGCCTTTGGGATAAAACATGGATGCTGAACTAAGGCAACGGCTCCTGTTCCGGCGGCAGTACCTGTACGGTGCGCAGTTCGAGGAATTTTCGGACTGGACGCGCGTTCAGTTGCCCAACGGCAGTTTGCTGGCTGTACACCCCGACCTGGAGGTGACGCAAGTCCAGGAGAGGACGTTCCATCTCGTCCTGCTGGGATACGTACTCGATCCCGATGTTCCAAAAGCGGATAACCATTCCATCCTCTCTGAACGCTGCAAAAAGGCTTCGAACTCGCAGGCGCTCATCGGTTCGCTTGACCGACTGGGCGGACGCTATGTGTTGTTTATCTTTACCCCGTATGAACAAATTGTGTTGAACGATGCCGGCGGGCTGCGCCAGGTCTTCTATTACCGCGACTCGAAAGGCAATTTATGGCTGGCTCCCCAACCGGGATTGCTTTCC
>DAONEZ010000096.1:0-5433 GCA_035403345.1 Anaerolineaceae bacterium | reverse complement strand
CCGAAAAATTCCTTTTCGAGTACACCGCTGAAGTGCAGTCCTTCCTGGATTCGGAGACCATCCGCAAGTACCGCGAGCCCTGGTTCCCCGGAGATACCACGCCTTTTGCCGAGGTGCGGCACCTGCTGCCCAATCACCTGTTGGACCTGAAGTCAGGCGAAGTGAAGCGCTACTGGCCGCGGGAACACATCAAGAAATACAGTCTTGCAGAAGGCGCGCAAAAATCCGCCGCCCTGCTGCGCGGGTTGATGCAGGCGGCCAGTCACCGCTTTGACCTGGCTATGGCACTTACCGGAGGCTACGACAGCCGTATTGTGCTGGCCGCCAGCCGCGACCTGGTGAAAGACCTGCACATCTTCTCCATGATGTACCACCGCCTCACCCCGCAATCCCCGGATATCACCATCGCGCAACAGATGGCGGAGTTCGCCGGCGTACCGCACCACTTGTTCAGTTGCTTTGACCCCATGGACGAGGATTTTACTTACCTGTACACACATAACCTGGACAAGGTCTATCAAAGCTACGGAAATATCGTGTACGGCCGCTTCCGCAACCTGGACCAGGACAAGGTGGTGGTGAAATCAGTGGTGAACGAGATCGCGCGCTGTTTCTATTACCGCAATGGCGTTTATCCCTACCGCGTGACCACGGATTTCCTGTGTAAAGTCTCCAAATTGGGCGAACATCCCTTTGTCCATCAACATTTCGACCGTTGGATGAAGGACGCTCAACCTGTAACTGACCTGGGTTATAAACTGCTGGATTTCTTCTACTGGGAGAACCGCAATGCCAACTGGCAGGCTATGAGCCAGTTGGAGTTCGACCTGGCACATGAGGAGTTCACCCCCTTCAGTTGCCGTGCACTGCTGACGGCCATGCTGGGAGTGGATATCAAGTACCGCTGCATGCCGAAGAACTACTTTCAGCGCGAAATGGTACGCCAGGCGTGGCCCGATTTGGACCAATTCCCTTATAATCCCAGGGGTAAAGTGATCAAAAAACCCTTCTATGAAGGTCCGTGGATGAAGGTTGGACGTTGGATCAAATATCATTTGAAAAGGAAGTGAACATGGACTGGACAAACAGTACTGTATTGGTAACCGGCGGAACCGGCTCTTTTGGTAAAAAATTCATCGAAGTGATGTTGAAAGAATATCACCCGCATAAGATCATCGTATTCAGCCGGGACGAGTTGAAACAACATGAGATGCAAGCAGCCGGGTTCAACGACCCTTCGCTGCGCTATTTCCTGGGCGACATCCGTGATCTGCAGCGCTGCCGGCGCGCCTTTGAGGGCGTGGACGTGGTCATCCACGCCGCCGCGCTCAAACAGGTGCCCGCCTGCGAATATAATCCGATGGAAGCCATCAAGACCAACATCCTGGGCAGCAGCAACGTGATTGACGCAGCTATCGATGCCGGGGTCAAAAACGTTGTGGCATTGAGCACCGATAAGGCCGTCAACCCGGTCAACTTATACGGTGCCACCAAGTTGGCGGCGGAAAAACTCTTCGTGCAATCCAACGCCTATGCCGGATCAAAACACACGCGCTTCGCCTGCGTACGCTACGGCAACGTGGTTGGCAGCCGCGGCTCGGTGGTGCCCGTGTTTCTCAAGCAGCGTGCCAGCGGCAAGGTCACCGTAACCGATGAACGCATGACGCGCTTTTGGATCAGCCTGGAAGGCGGAGTGCGCTTCGTCATCCGCGCGGTCGAGAACATGCACGGCGGCGAGGTCTTCGTGCCCAAGATCCCCAGCATGACGGTCACCGACCTGGCCAGGGCCATTGCACCGGATACCACGATCGAATTCATTGGCATCCGCCCAGGCGAAAAGCTGCATGAGGTGCTCATCTCCGAAGACGAAGCCCGCCAGACGGTGGAACTGGAAGACATGTATGTGGTCCAACCGGCGGAATCCTTCTGGTTCGGGCGTGATTGGGAGACGAAAGGCAAGCTGCTGGATGACGGCTTCCGCTATGCCTCCAACACCAACGACGAGTGGCTGAACGTGGAGCAGATCCAGAAGATCATCGCACCCATCGAAGCCGATTACCTGGCGGGGAAACTGGGATGACGCGCTACCTGGTCACCGGTGTGAGCGGGCTGCTGGGGTTGAATTTTGCCCTGGCGGTGGACGGCAAGAAACATCACATCACGGGCGTGGCCAACACTCTGCCCATGACCTGGGCCAGCTTTGAGAACGTGCAGGTGGAGTTGACGGCGCCGGGTGCGGTCGAGACCATGCTCGAGACTCACAAACCCGAGGTGGTGTTGCACTGCGCCGCCATGGCCAACGTGGACGCCTGCGAGAACGCTCCCGAGCAGGCACAATTGGTGAACGCCGAGTTGCCTGGCCTCCTGGCGGATGCCTGCGGCAAGCGCTCCATCCGCATGGTGCACATCTCCACGGATGCTGTCTTTAACGGACAAAAAGGAGATTACACTGAGCAGGATGTGCCTAATCCCCTGGGCGTGTATGCCCGCACCAAACTGGGCGGCGAACAGGCTGTGCTGCAGGCCAATCCGCAAGCGCTGGTGGCACGGGTGAACTTTTATGGCTGGAGCGCCACAGGCAAGCGCAGCCTGGCCGAAGCCTTTGTGCACACCCTGGAAGCCGGCAAGCAGATGATGGGCTTCACCGACATCCACTTCTGCCCCATGAATGTGCTGGACCTGGCTGCCACCCTGCAGGAAGCAGTTGAACTTGACCTGCAGGGACTGTATCATATGGTTGGAGCGCAGCCCATGAGCAAATACGCGTTCGGGCTGCGTATCGCCGAGAAATTCGGATTTGACCCGGTGTTGATCAAGCCGGTCTCCGTCAAGGAAAGCGGGCTGCAGGCAGTGCGCTCGCCCAACCTGACGCTTTCCACGAGCAAATTACGCCATGCGCTGGGCCATGACCTGCCGGCCTTCGAGACCGGGCTGCAAAAACTATATGACCAGTACCGCCGCGGGTATCCGCAATTCATCCAGACCCTGGTTTGATCCATCCGGAAAGGAGTTGTGAAATGGAAATAACAATTGGCAATCACCTGATCGGTGCGGAGCACCCCACCTACTTTATTGCTGATATTTCCGCCAATCACGATGGCGAGTTGGAACGGGCACTGATGCTCATTCACCTGGCCAAGGAAGCCGGGGCGGATGCCGCCAAGTTCCAAAACTTCCGTGCTCCCAAGATCGTCTCCGATTACGGTTTCAAGGCCATGCAGGGGCAGGTCTCCCACCAGGCCGGCTGGAAGAAAAGCGTCTTTGAGGTCTATTCCGACGCGTCCATTCCGTTGGATTGGACGCCGGTGCTCAAAGCGGAATGTGACAAAGTGGGCATCGATTACTTCTCGTCGCCTTATGACTTCGAGGCCGTGGACCACCTCAATCCATACGTGCTGGCGCACAAGATCGGCTCCGGTGATGTGGACTGGCTGGAGATGCTCGAGTACATTGCCTACAAGGGCAAGCCGGTGATCCTCTCCAGCGGAGCCGCCAATATTGGCGACGTGCAGCGCGCGGTGCACACCATCCTGCCCATCAACAAGCAGCTTGTGCTGCTGCAGTGCAACACCAACTACACCGCCAGCGCGGTCAATTTTGATTACATCAACTTACGTGTGCTGGATACCTACCGGGTCATGTTCCCGGAGGTCATCCTGGGATTGTCGGACCACACCCACGGGCATGCCACCGTGTTGGCTGCGGTCGCACTTGGCGCGCGCGTGATCGAGAAACACTTTACCGATGACACCAAGCGGGTCGGGCCGGACCATCCCTTCTCCATGACCCCCGCCACCTGGCGCGAAATGGTGGACCGTACGCGCGAGGTGGAACGCGCCCTGGGTTCTGCGGACAAACACGTGGGCGGTAACGAGAAAGATACCGTCATCGTGCAGCGCCGCTGCCTGCGCGCCGCACACGACATCAAAGCCGGCGAGATCCTCACCCGTGAAAGCATCGATGTCTTGCGTCCGGCCACCCCGGGAGCCATCAAGCCCTACGAGGTGAACGAGGTGCTGGGCACGCGCGCCCTGGAAGACATCCCCATGGGCAAGGAACTGCGCTGGACGATGCTGGGAGCCTGACTTGAGGGTCCTGTATTACACCCGCGATTACTCCCCGCACGATGAGCGCTTTCTGACCGCGCTGGCAAAAACCGCGCACGAGGTCCTGCTGCTGCGAGCCGTGCCGCACTCCACACCGGGACTACCGGATGGAATCCGCGACGTCAGCCAACCTGAGAGCCAAAAAAAAGCCTCTTTAGGACGCAAACTCCGTGTCTTCAAGGATACGGTGCAAAGATATAAACCCGACCTGGTACATGCCGGCCCCTTGAACGGACCGGCTTACACCGCTGCGCTGGCGGGCTACCTGCCCCTGGTGAGCATGTCCTGGGGCTACGACCTGCTGATGGACGCGGATAAGCTCATCGACCGCGCCCTGATCAAGCACAGCCTGCGAAACAGCACTGTACTGGTGGGCGACTGCCGCGCGATCGCCAATAAGGCCATCTCCTTCGGTTATCCCGAAGCCCGCATTCATCTCTTCCCCTGGGGCGTTGACCTGTCGCATTTTCACCCCCTAGGTGAAAACTCGATCCGCCAGAAACTGGGTTGGCAGAATAAGTTCGTCTTTTTGTGCAACCGCTCAATGGAGCCCAAGTATGGCGTAGACGTGGTCGTCAGAGCCTTCCTGCAGGCCGTGCAAACCAACCCTGATCTGCGCCTGATGCTCTTTGGAAAAGGGTCGCAGGAAGGCCAGCTCAAACAAATGATCCAGGAGGCTGGTCAGACGGACAGAGTCTATTTTGGAGGATTCGTCACCCTCGCTGACCTGCCCATTACTTACCGCAGCGCGGACGTGTTCATCACCGCCTCGCATTGCGATGGCTCTTCGGTATCGTTGATGGAAGCCCTGGCCTGCGGTCGCCCGGTGATCGCCTCGGATATCCCCGCCAACCTGGAATGGGTCACCGCCGGTCAAAATGGCTGGACCTTCCATGATGGTCGGGTCGACGAACTCGCACTGCGTATACTGGCTGCTGCATCTTCAACTGACCTGCCACAGGTCAGCGCCAGCGCGCGTACCCTGGCGGAACAGAAAGCTGACTGGAGCCGCAACTTCCCTGTGCTGCTGGAAGCCTACGAGCATGCACTCGAACTCCACCGCGCTGGGAGGAGCCGCCCATGAGGACCGTAGCCATCATCCAGGCGCGCATGAGCTCCACGCGCCTGCCCGGCAAGGTGCTGAAGAAGTCTTACGGGCGCACGATGCTGGAACGCATGATTGAACGCGTGCGCCGCGCGCAAACCCTGAACGAGGTTGTGGTAGCCACCACGCTTGACCCCTCCGATGAACGAATTGCCAGTTTCTGCAAGCGCATGAACATCCCAGTCTTCCGCGGGAGCCTACAGGACGTGCTGGACCGCTATT
>DAONEZ010000095.1:0-6645 GCA_035403345.1 Anaerolineaceae bacterium | reverse complement strand
TCTTCAGGACTGGGTATCCTCCACGTGCTTTCCACCATCATCATTGAACGGGCATTTGACATCGTTTATGCGGCTGGCATCGTGCTGCTCACGCTGCCGCTCGTGGTGGGCGCGGATTGGATCAAGCCCATTGCCATGATCGCTTTTGCTGTCGTACTTTTGGGACTATTGGTGTTGTACCTGGTTGCCAACAACCGGGAAAAGTTCCAATCCTGGATCAGCAAGCGCAATTTTCGTTCAAAATTCATTACCGAACGCCTGCTCCCGCAGGTCACCAAGATCATTGACGGGATGTCTGCCCTGGTCAAGCCCTCCCAATTCCTGCTGAGTGTGTTTTGGATCGGCATGACCTGGGTGGTGTGGATGGTAATGTATTACTATACCGTCACTCAATTGGCCGCCAATCCACCCTTATGGTGGGGCTTGTTCATAGCCGGACTGCTCGCGCTGGGAGTGGCGGTGCCATCCGCCCCGGCTGCGCTGGGAGTGTACGAGGGATCGCTCGTTGGGGCTTTGGCGATCCTGGGGGTATCCACCGGCAGTGCATTGGCTTATGCCGTCATCCTGCATCTTATCCAGATCGTTGTGACAGCCATTTTCGGGCTGTGGGGGTTGATCCGCGACGGTCAAAATCTAACCACATTGTTCTCAACCCTGTCGAATCAAAAAAAGGTGGAAGAACTGGAAAGTAACGAGGGCTTGTAATGGACGGGAAAACATTAATTACCGGGGGAGCCGGCTTCATTGGAGTGAATTATGCAGCCAGGTGCCTATCCCGCGGTCAAAAAGTGGTCATCTACGATAATTTATCCCGCAGTGGTGCGGACCTGAACCTTGAATGGTTGAGCGATCAATTTGGCCGCGAGTCATTTACCCTGGTCAAGGGTGACGTGCGCGACGCCGATGCGGTCAAAAAAGCAGCCAAGGACGCCCAGCGCATTGTGCACCTTGCCGGCCAGGTGGCAGTGACCACCTCAGTGAAAGACCCGCGCACTGATTTCGAGGTGAACGCGCTGGGAACATTCAATACACTGGAAGCCGCGCGCGCCAGCGGATTGAAACCGGTATTCGTGTATGCTTCCACCAATAAAGTGTATGGCGGGATGGAAAACGTGGTGGTGGAGGAACAGAAAACCCGCTATGCCTATAAGGACCTGCCCGAAGGCGCGGATGAGACTCAACTACTCGATTTCCATTCGCCCTACGGCTGCTCCAAGGGCAGCGGCGATCAATATGTGAGGGATTATCACCGCATCTATGGTTTGCCAACCGTGGTGCTGCGCCAGTCGTGCATCTATGGCACGCGCCAGTTTGGCATTGAAGACCAGGGTTGGGTCGCCTGGTTCATTATCGCTGCGGTCACCGGGCGTCCGATCACCATTTATGGTAATGGAAAACAGGTGCGCGATATCCTCTTTATCGACGATCTCCTGGATGCCTACGACCTGGCTTTGGAGCAGCCCACCAAATCAGCCGGACAGGTCTTCAATATTGGCGGGGGACCGAAAAACACGATCTCAGTGTGGGCTGAATTCAGACCCATGTTGGAGAAACTGGTTGGGCATGAGATTAAAACCCAGGTACGCGACTGGCGGCCGGGAGACCAGCCAGTGTACGTTTCCAATATCGGCAAAGCACAATCCATCCTGGGGTGGTCTCCGAAGATCACTGCGGAAGAAGGAATTCGACGGTTGTACTCCTGGATTATTGAAAACCGGTCTCTTTTTGAATGAAGATCCTGATCGTCCTGACCTACTACCGCCCGCACATCAGCGGGTTGACGATTTATGCGGAACGCCTGGCGCGTGCCTTTGCCGCTCGCGGTCACCAGGTGACCGTATTGACCTCGCGTTTCGACCGCTCCCTGCCGACTGAGGAGGTACTCCACGGCGTGCGCATCGTGCGTACACCGGTACTGTTCCGCCTGAGCAAAGGCGTGATTATGCCCACTTTCGGTTACCTGGCCAGCAAGTTGGTCCGTGAACATGACGTGGTCCAACTGCACCTGCCGCAGTTTGATGCCGCGGGTGTAGCCCTGCGCGGGCGTTTGTTGGGGAAACCCACGGTGGTGACCTACCATTGTGACCTGGAATTGCCCCCTGGATTATTTAATCGAATCGCCAACCAGGTAGTGCTGCTGATGAACCACCTGACAGCCATGCTCACCCACCGTATCGTGACCTACACCGAGGATTACGCGGCTCATTCAGCCTATACGCGGCGGTTTGCGAAAAAGGTCGCCATCATCCCGCCGCCGGTGGAATTACCTGAAATTAGCGCTGAAGAACGGTTGGCATTTGGTGAGGAACATAATCCGCAACAGCGCCATCCTGTTATTGGCATGCTGGCACGCTTTGCCACCGAGAAGGGCGTGGAAGTCCTGCTCAATGCCATTCCGTCTATTTTGGACAGGTATCCGCAGGCATTGTTCGAGTTTGTGGGACCTTACCAGAATATAATTGGGGAAGAAGCCTATTACGAGCGATTGAAACCGCTGCTGGATCAATACCAGGCTTCCGGGCATTGGAAATTCCTCGGACCTCTTCCGCCGGAAAAAGTGGCAGCCTTCTTTGCCAACCTGGACCTGCTGTGTGTACCCAGCCTGAACTCGACCGAATCTTTTGGGCTGGTGCAGATCGAAGCTATGATTAACGGCGTGCGCTGCATCACATCCGATTTACCGGGTGTGCGGCAGCCGGTATTAATGCACCACATGGGCAGGATCATTCCCATCGGCGATTCAGCAGCCCTGGCACGCAGCGTGCTTGAACTATTGGATGACCCGGCTGACAAACCGCAGAGTTCTAAAGAATTCCAGCGTTACGATCCTGATCAAACGGCCAGGCGATATGAAGACATATTTGCTGAAATAATGAGTGAGCTTAAGCAACAATAATTGATCTAATCTACCAAGGTTGATAGATTGAGCAGCGAAACTGAAACCCCAACGAGAAAAGAATCCCGCCTGCGTAAAGCCTGGGTTTGGGATGTGCTCTTCCTGGTCGTGCTGGTGATCGGGGGGTATTTCCGTTTCACCGGCATTAAGTGGGACGAATCTTACCATCTGCATCCGGATGAACGTTTCTTGACCATGGTGGAGAGCGCCATCTCGCCTGTCCAAAACCTGTCAGAGTATTTCAATTCCTCCCAATCCAGCCTGAACCCCAATAACCGCGGCTACACTTTTTACGTGTACGGTACATTACCGATCTTTACCGTTCGATATGTGGCAGAATGGCTGGGCCAGACCGGTTACGACCAGGTCAACGTGGTCGGTCGCGTGCTTTCGGGCATCTTCGACCTGGGCACTCTGGTGTTCGTCTACCTGATCGGGAAGCGCCTGTACCGTAACGCCAGGCTGGGTTGGCTGGCGGCTTTGTTCTCTGCCCTGGCGGTGCTGCAGATCCAGCTCTCGCATTACTTCACGGTGGATAACTTCGCCAATTTCTTTGTTTATGCCGCGATCTATGTGGCGGTATTGATCTCCGGCAAAACAAGCCTGCCTGCCCTGGAGCAACCGGTTGAGGAAAAGAGGTTCAACCTCCCTGCGTGGTTGACGGGGAATTGGCGTTCTTTCATCCTGTATGCACTGTTTGGCATTCTTTATGGCATGGCCATGGCCAGCAAGGTGAGCGTGTGGGCTCTGGCAGCGCTTCTTCCCCTGGCAGCCTTGCTCCACTACCTTGGCTTGCCTGAAGAACAAAAACAAGCTGCAGTTCCTGTGATCTGGCGCAACATGGTCCTGGCGGGCCTATTGGCTTTTCTGACGTTCCGTATCTTCCAACCCTATGCCTTCATGGGACCGGGTTTCCTGGATTTCAAGATCAATCCATCCTGGCTCTCCAGTCTGAAAGAACTGCGCACCCTGAGCTCGGGAAATGTGGACGTGCCTTACGCGCTGCAATGGGCTGACAGGCCGATCACGTTCACGGTGAAGAACCTGGTGCTGTGGGGATTAGGTTTACCATTGGGCGTTCTCTCGTTGACCGGGTTGCTGTGGATGACCTGGCGCATGTTCAAGGGCGAGTGGAAACAAAATGTCCTGCTATGGGGATGGGTGGTCTTTGTGCTAGTGACCCAATCGCTGAATTGGGTGCGCAGCATGCGCTACATCATTACGATCTACCCGGCCCTGGCTCTGATCGCAGCCTGGACGGTGGTCACGCTCTGGGATTCTGGTTCAAGCCTGGCGGCAAAAGTGCGCTTCAACTGGCGCAAGGTGCTTTCGGGCTCGGCAGCTGTACTCACTATTGCTGGGACTGCCTTATGGGCATTCGCTTTCACCTCGATTTATACCCGTCCGGTGACGCGCGTGGCTGCCAGCCAGTGGATCTACGAGAACATTCCCGGGGCGATCAACCTTGAGATCACCAACACAGCTGGCAAGGTCGTGCAACAACCACTTGGATATCAGAATAGCGCGGTCGTATCATCGGAATCTCCGTATGTTTACGGCTTTGAGGTGTATAAAACCGGACTGCTGCAGTCCATCACCCTCGAACATGTGCTGAACCAGCAGGTGGAAGGCCAGGTGGTCACGCTGACGGCCATTCTGCGCAAAGAAAACGAGGAAGGCGGACTCGTCAAAGGCGCGGCGCTGCTGCAGTCTGATTTCAAGGCACTTTCGGATTCGAACGGAGAAAAGGCAGCCCTGCTATTTGACCCGCCTGTCCAGCTTGGCAAGGGTGTTTACCAACTGGAGATCAGCCTGGTGGAACCGGGCACGAACCTGGTGATTTCCGGGGCAGCAGCGCTCAATTATGAACAGGATGGCGAGAAGGATATCCAATATCTTCCCCCGCCGGTCTTGCGCCTGACGGCTGAAACTCCCTACCAGGTCGGTTTTGTCCCGGCGGTTTCAGGTACCCTCACGGAGTTAAACCTGAATCGCGTTGTAGATTTGAGCGGGTCCAAACTGGCGAAAACATTGACCGTGATTGTGACCGACCCTGCGGCACCGGAACAACCCCTGGCGACTGGCACGATTACCTCTACCTTTCAACCAGTGAATGACCCGCGTGGTGAGGCTTACCAGGTGACCCTGAATCAGCCTGTTTCTCTGGATAATACTGTTGGCTATACCCTCGAGTTCAGGTTGAGCGGCGAAGGGGCATTGGGGTTCTACGGAGACGTGCCGGTGGTGGAATCCACCTGGGACGATGCAATTCCGCTGGGCATGTACGGGTACAACCAGTTCGGCTATTCCAATGGCATCTACGGCAGCGTGCGCAACCTGGAACTCTATTGGGATGACACCGAGTCCAAGTTGGAGCGCTTTGAGCTGACGCTTGACCAATCGGATGCCATTTTCATCTCCTCCAACCGCCAATGGGGCACCATCACGCGAGTGCCGCAGCGCTATCCCCTGACCATCCAGTATTATCGTGCCCTTCTTGGCTGCCCGGAGGACAAGGACCTGATCTGGTGCTACTCCGTAGCCCAACCGGGCATGTTCAGAGGGCAGCTTGGCTTCGAATTGGCGGCTGTCTTCCAGAATGACCCGCAAATCGGCAGCTTCAAGATCAATGACCAGTTTGCAGAAGAAGCCTTTACGGTCTATGACCATCCCAAGGTGCTCATCTTCCGGAAAACCGTGGATTATGACCCGCAAGTCGTCCGGGAGGTGCTGGGGGCAGTTGACCTGGGCAAAGCCATGCACCTCAACCCCGGCCAGGTGGGCAAGATCACTACCAACCTGGCGTTATCCTCCGACGAAAGCAAAGTGCAGCAGTCGGGCGGAACTTTCGCCGAACTCTTTCCGGCATCTTCGTTACTGAATCGCAAGCCATGGACGGCCGCGCTGGCCTGGTACCTGGTGTTATTCCTGCTGGGCGCGATCACCTGGCCGATCCTGCGTTTCTTCCTGCGCGGACTGGCCGACCGCGGCTATGCCTTCAGCCGCCTGGCCGGGTTGTTATTGCTGGCTTATTTCACCTGGCTGGCCGGGTCGTTGGGGGGCACTTTCAGCCGCTTGACCATCACCTGTGTGCTGGTCGGCCTGGTTCTGCTGAGCGCTTTGTTTGTATTCCTGCAGCGTAAGGAGATCTTCAGCGACCTGCGCCGCATGCGCAAGACCATCCTTGCTGTTGAGTTGGTCATGCTGGTCTTTTTCCTCATTGACCTGGGTATCCGCATCGGCAACCCTGACCTGTGGCATCCCTGGAAGGGCGGGGAAAAGCCCATGGACCTGTCCTATTTCACCGCGGTACTCAAGAGCACCAGCTTCCCGCCCTATGACCCCTGGTATTCTGGCGGTTACATCAATTATTACTACTACGGCTTTGTCATTGTGGGCGTGCTAGTCAAGCTGCTCGGCATCCTGCCCAACCTGGCCTACAACCTGATCATTCCCACCTTATTTGCTTTCACCGGACTTGGGGCATTCAGCCTGGGATGGAACCTGTTCGCGAAGAAGAACGCTCCCGTTGCAAGCGAGGACGCTGTACCGGAGAATTCCAATTCCAGGAGCCTGTTCGCGGGTTTGGCAGCTTCGCTGGGGGTGCTCATCCTGGGGAACCTGGGGACGGTGCGCATGTTCGGGCAGGGATTGCAACGCCTGGTTGCGCCTGATGGCGTGATTGACAGCGGTACTTTCTTCCAGCATATCGGCTGGTTCTTCGGTGGGCTGGGCAGGTTCTTCAGCGG
>DAONEZ010000094.1:0-6648 GCA_035403345.1 Anaerolineaceae bacterium | reverse complement strand
TGCGCACCGCAATTGTGGAAATGCCATGAAAATTGAAGATAATCTCCACTACGTACACACCGGTGAGCAGTGAGGTCGCCGAAAGGATGCTGCTGGTCAGTGCCGGCGGCAGTGTGTTGCGCAGCATATGCCGCCAGGTGATCCTGGGTTGCGGGATGCCGCGCGCCTGGGCAGCTACCACGTAATTCTGCTGCATCTCCTCGATCATGCGGCTGCGGGTAATGCGCCCCAGGATGGCCCAGTGCGCAAAAGCCAGAGTCGTGGCAGGCATGATCAGGTGCTTGAATGCATCCAGGGTGATATCCCAGCGGCCGTTGAGCGCGCCATCAATGGTGAGAAAACCGGTAATCTGGTGGAATTCAGCAGAGGATAATACTGAATTTAATGAAAGACTGGTGCGCAAAGGTCCCAGCCAACCCAGTGTGCCGTAGAAAATCGCCATCATCACAATTGCCAGGATGAAGGGAGGTAATGAAGTGGCAATATACGCCAACACGCGGAAGGCGCGGTCAGGGTATTTTTCACGCTTTGAACCGGCGATCACACCGCTGATCAACCCCAGCGGCAGGTAAAGCAGGATGGAATAGAAGGTCAACTCAGCCGTAGTGGGCGCACGACGGACAATGGCAGAAAACACATCCTCGTTCAAGGTCGGACTGAATCCCCAATTGCCCTTCACCAGCCCTGAAAGCCAGTAGTAATACTGCACCGGGTAAGGATCATTAAGATGATACTTCTCGATGATCAGGTCGACCATCTTTGCCAGTTGTTCCTCGGTCATGCGCGGCGAGGTCCTGGGGGGCATGTACAATTGCGCGCGCGTTTCCGCGGGTGTGAACATCACCGTGGCATAAAGCAGCGCGGTCACGATGAAGAGCGTGACCACCATGGAAACCAGCAGGCGAAATAACAAACGAAACAAAGCCATTGTTTTCGAATCTTAGTGTGTGGATTTTGATTGTAACATAACAGACCATCGATTTTCCTGACAAACTTGTGCATCATTTTATCGACTATACAAAAGGTATAATTTTGATAACGTCATCATTTGATAGACTAACCAAAAATAAGCCACCTGGAGTTCCCATGCGTCCAACCATGTTGACCGATGAACAAGCCCAATTCCTGCATGACGAAAAAGCCGCATTGACGGACGCTTTGCTGCGGTTGAATGAGATCAATTCCTCGGCAGACTCATTATCTCAATTACAGCAAGCTATCCTGCAGTTGGACGAGCTTTTCCTGCTGGTTTTTGTGGGCGAATTCAATTCGGGCAAAAGCGCATTGATCAACGCACTCCTGGGCGAAAAAGTTTTAATCGAAGGCGTGACGCCCACCACCTCACGCGTCACGCTGGTCAGGTGGGGCGAGCAAAGGTCCGAGCGCGTGGTCGAACAAGGTTACGCCGTAATCACCCATCCACTTCCGCTGCTGCAGGAGCTCAATATCGTGGACTCGCCGGGGACAAATGCCATCATCCGCGAACATGAACGCCTGACGGATGAGTTCGTGCCGCGCAGTGACCTGGTACTGTTCATCACCTCGGCTGACCGTCCCCTGACCGAGAGTGAACGCCAGTTCCTGCAGCGCATCCTGGCCTGGGGCAAAAAGATCGTTTTTGTGTTGAATAAAACGGACATTCTGCAGGATGAGAGCGCAATCACTGAAGTGACTCAATACATCCTCGCCAACGCCTCGATACTCCTGGGCGAAACCCCGCAGCTTTTCCCGGTCTCTGCCCGCCTGGCGCAGCAGGCTGCCCTGGCATTGGACCCGCTGGAGAAACAGCGCTTGCGCCTTGCCAGCGGACTGGATGCTCTTGAAACCTTCATCCTCTCCACGCTTGAAGATACCTCCCGGCTTCAATTGAAGTTCCTCAATCCCCTGGGTGTTGCGGATAACCTGGCGAGCCAGGCCTCTGCCAGCATCAACTCCCAAAGCGATGACCTGGAATACGACCGCCAGACAGTGGCTTCCTTGGACACCGCAGTCTCCGCCTACGAACACGACCTGAAGCTGGAACTTCCGCCGCGCCTGGCAGAGGTCGAGAATATCCTGCAAAAGATCGAATTGCGCGGGATGGACTTTTTTGACCGCACCCTGCGCCTCACCAATATCCATCATCTCATCAAGAGTGAACGCGTGCGCGCGGATTTTGAGAAGGAAGTCTCCTCTGATCTGACCCATGAGATCGATGACCAGGTGCAGCGCCTGATCGACTGGCTGGTGGACAAGGACCTGCGTGAATGGCAGCAGGTGATGGGCTACCTGCAGCGCCGCCAGGCATTGAACGTAGAGCACATCGTCAGCAGCGGCATCAGCCCGCAAGCCAGCCGCCGGCGCGAATTGATCGACAAGGTGGGAGAAAGCGTGCGCAAGATCGTCGCCAGCTACAATAAGACCCGCGAAGCCAGCCAACTGGCCGCCAATGTTCAATCGGCTGTGGCGGGAACTGCGCTGTTCGAAGCCGGCGCGGTCGGCCTGGGCGTGCTGGTGTCTACCGCCCTGCTATCCTCCGCAATGGACGTGACCGGCATCATCACTGCCAGCACCCTGGCGGTGGTCGGGTTGTTCGTGATCCCTTACAAGCGCAAACAGGCCAAGGATAATTTCCGCAGGAAGATCACAACCATGCGCACTACGCTCTCGGACACACTGAGCGCAACCTTCAAGCACGAATCAGAAACCGCCATCTCGCGCATGAAAGACAACATCGCGCCTTACACGCGCTATGTGCATTCAGAAGAGGAACGCATCACTAAAACAAAAACCATGCTGACGGAGCTGCGCGAACGCTTATCCACCCTGCGCGCACGCATTCCGAATATACTCGCCAAGTCGTAGCCTTTCTTTCGTTACACGATCAGGAAGCCAACCCCAACACCGACCGGTCAGACAAACCCGAGTCGGTGTCTTTTACCGGCCAGGCTTTCTGATAATCCGCCAGGATTCGGTCAAACAGTGCATCCAGGTCCGGATCGATCACCTGCCGGGTAGGATCAGCCTGGTACCAGTTCACGATCTCGTTTGCGCCGCGGCTGAAAGGAATGGCAGCACAGAAATCCGGGACGACCTGCTTGATTTTGCTGTTGTCGAAAATGGTGCTGTTTGACTTATCTCCCAGCAGCGAGTCGCCCAAGCGCCTATCATACGCAGCAATCAGGTCCGAGGGAATGTGCACGATTTCCGGCTTGACCCCGGCAGCCTCCCCCATGAGCAGGAAGATCTGATCCCAGGTGAGCCATTCGTCCGAGGTGATGTGAAAGACCTCGCCGAGCGCCCGCGAGTTGCCCAGCAGGCCCACGAGCCCATTGGCAAAATCCTGCGTGTGCGTTAGCGTCCAGAGGGAGGTACCGTCGCCATGCACGATGACCGGCTTGCCGTGCAGCATCCGGCTGAGCGTGGTGTACCCGCCGGGCAACGGGATGGAAGTCTGGTCGTAAGTATGCGAGGGGCGCACGATGGTGAAGGGAAATTTATCCTTGCGGTATTCGTCAAGTAAAAGCTCTTCACAGGCGATCTTGTTGCGCGAATACTCCCACACCGGGTTCTCCAGCGGGGTCGATTCGCGGATAGGCAGGTTGGCGGCTGGCGTCTGGTAAGCGGAGGCTGAACTGATGAAAAGGTACTGACCGGTCTTGCCCTTGAACAGGTCGATATAGCGCTGCACATCCTGCGGGGTGAAGCCGATGAAATCAGCCACCACGTCGAATTTACGTCCCTTCAGCGCGGCTGACACGGAGACCGGGTCATGAATATCCGCATGCAGTACCCTTGCGCCTTCAGGGACCGGGCGGGGGGACTTTCCGCGGTTCAACAGGTACACATTGATGCCGCGCCTGAGCGCCAGCGTGGTGCAGGCTGTGCTGATGATGCCAGTGCCGCCGATAAATAAAACGTCCATGTAATCGCTCCTGTAATGATCTTACGAATAAAGAATTAGCCTTTGTCATGGTCCGCGAGGGCTCGCTTCACACGCTCCGTCGTTAGCGGCACTTCGCGCGCCCAGGCACCCGTAGCATTATGCAGTGCGATGGTAATGGACGGAGCCACACCATCGATGGCCACCTCGCCCACCGATTTTGCACCAAATGGCCCGCTCGGTTCGTCAGTTTGCACAAAGATGACATCCAGGGCAGGCAAATCGGTGGCACGCGGCACGCGGTACTTGACCAGGCTGGCATTCAGAGGTTGCCCTTCTTCATTAAACAACATCTCCTCGGTCAGTGTAAAGCCCAGCCCTTGTGCCAGCGCGCCCTCCACCTGACCCGCAGCGGTCATGGGGTTGATCACGCGCCCGCAATCCACCACCATGAGCAACCGTTCCACCTTGATCTTGCCGGTCTCAGTGTCCACCTCGATCTCGGCAAACTGCGCAGCGGTGGGTGGCGGGCTGAGCGGGCTGGTGTGCGAAGCCGTGGCCATGATCTGGCACTGGTTGGCCATGTGCAAACTATGCAAGGCAACATCACCAAGGGCAATCGATCTGCCATCTGGGGCAATCACCCGCCTGTCCCGCAGGATCAGGTCATCCGGCCTGGGATACTCGAGCATGAGCCCGGCGTGCTCCTGGATCTGCTGCTTGACCATACGCGCGGCTTTGAGCACGGCCCCGCCGCTGACGTAAGTGGTGCTGCTGGCATACGCGCCTTTGTCGAAGGGCGTGAAATCCGTATCGCTGGAGGTGATGATGAGGTCATTCAGCGGGATACCGAGCACCTCCGCTGCGATCTGACCCAGGATGGTGTCGGAGCCGGTGCCCAGGTCTGATGCGCCGATCAACAGGTTGAAAGACCCGTCGTCATTCATCTTCAAAGTGGCCGCAGCCAGGTCAATGGCAGCCACCCCACTGCCGTGCATGGTGACCGCAAAGCCTATCCCCTTGCGGAGACGCCCAGTTTGATTGCGATAAAGGGCAGCTTTTGCATTGAAATCAGTTGCCTTCATGCCTATCGCCAGGCACTGGTCCAGGCCGCTTGAGCTCAGGTACTGTTCCGTTCCCTCGCGTCCCTCCCCCAGTTCTTTGGAGAGGTTCATCACCTCGCCCACCTGCAGCCAATTCTTGCACTTGAATTCCGCTGGATCCAAACCCAGCTTGTGCGCAATCTCGGCCATGAGCACCTCGATGCCGTATACCGCCTGCATGGTGCCATAACCGCGAAATGCGCCGGCGGGCGGCGTGTTGGTGTACACAACGTCGCAGGTAAAGCGGATATTATCCGGGTTATACAGCGTCAATCCCTTGAACCCTGCCACCATATTGACGCTTAAGCCGTGCGTGCCGTAAGCACCAGTATTTCCCACCAGGTCCAGGCTGATGACGGTGACCTTGTCGCCGATCACGCCCACCTTGTAGTGTAGGATCAACGGATGCCGGCTGCGCGAGCTGGTGAATTCCTGCGTGCGCGAATATTCCATTTTCACCGGGCGGCCGGTTTTCAAAGTCAGGTGGGCGCACAGGTCTTCCAGCACGAGTTCCTGCTTGTTGCCAAAACCCCCGCCGATACGCGGTTTGATCACGCGGATCTTCTTGACCGGTAATCCGATCAAAGGGGCCACCATGCGCCGAATATGGAATGGCACCTGGTTGCTGGAGCGGATGACCAGCCGTTCGTTCTCGTCCAGCCAGGTGATGCACACGTGCGGTTCCAGGTGCACGTGCTGCTGTTTGGGGGTGCGGAACTCGCCCTCGAAGACATGCTCTGCTTCCTCGAAAGCCTTATCCACATCCCCCACCCTGGTTTCCACGTGCGCCAGGATGTTGCGCTTCGCATCGTAGATACCTTCTACGTCTCTTTCGTCATGGATCACCGGAGCCCCCGGCTGCATGGCGGCTTCCGGATCCGTAACCGCAGGCAGCACCTCATACTCCACATTAATGAGTTCCAATGCCTGCTGAGCGATTTCCATGCTCTCCGCTGCCACCACGGCCACGCGGTCACCTACGTGCCGCACCTTGTGATCCAGGCTGACCTGGTCGTAAGGCAGCGGTTGCGGATAACTTTGCCCACCGGAACTGAATTTGACGCGCGGAACATCCTGCCAGGTAAGTACCGCATGCACACCCGGCAGCGCGCGCGCCCGGCTGGCATCAATGCTGCGGATGAGCGCATGCGCGTGCGGGCTGGTGAGCAGCGCGCCGTATAACATGCCCTCCATGTGCAAGTCGCCGGCGTACACCGGTTTGCCCATCGCCAGCTTGCGCGCGTCCACCTTCTCTTCAGGCTTCCCCACAACAGCTAACGGCATCATGCCAGCCGGGCTGTACACGATGGGGGGCAAGGGACTATTTCCGCCTTCCCGGCGGTAGAAGGCGTCCGGGATCTCGATCTGGTCAATGTCTTCAGGGAGTATCTTTTCGAGGCAGGTATAACCACTCGCCTCTTCGCCGCGTAGCATGGCAGCCGCCTTGCGTACCGCTTCCACCGTACGCACGTAGCCCGTGCAGCGGCACATGACCCCCGTCAACGCCCGCCTGATCTCATCGTCCGTCGGGTTGGGGTTCTTATCCAACAACGCCTTGGCGGTCAGGATCAACCCGGGAGTGGAATAACCGCACTGGATCGCCCCCGAGTTGATGAACGCCTGTTGCAGCGGATGCAGGTGACCGTTCTGGCTCAACCCCTCCAACGTGGTGATGGTTTTTCC
>DAONEZ010000093.1:0-6663 GCA_035403345.1 Anaerolineaceae bacterium | reverse complement strand
GAAGATCTCCCTGTTGAGTGGCGCCATGATGGCTTTGCCGCTTATCGTCTACGAGATCCTGGCGTTCATCTTCCCCGGGTTAACCTCCTCGGAACGCAAATGGATCTGGTTCGTCATCCCTGTTTCCACCATCCTCTTCCTTTCAGGTGTGGCGTTTACATATTTTGTCATGCTCCCGGCAGCGCTGCCATTCCTGCTGAGCTTTATGGGCATCACCACCACCCCGCGTCCCGGTAATTACTTCTCTTTCGTGCTCAACCTGCTGTTCTGGGTCGGTGTGGCTTTTGAATTACCCCTGGTCGTATTGCTGCTTTCGCGCCTGGGCGTCGTCACCTCAAAACAACTGGCCAAACAATGGCGCATTGCCATCGTCGTGATCGCCTTGCTATCGGCGGTGATCACCCCCACCCCTGACCCGGTCAACATGGGACTGATGATGCTGCCCTTGTTCATCCTGTATATCCTCAGCATCGGCTTTGCCTCGGTCGGGCAGAAGCTGCGCAAGAAAGCCCAGGAAGGCGACGAGCCGCAGGAAACTCCAAAACCGCGGAAAAAAGGCAAGAAAGCCGGGAAGCAAGAGACAACCAACGCCAACCCCGAAGCGCCTGTATCCAATGAACCACAGCCAACGGTAGAACCGGAGCCTGCGGAAGGCACAGCGCAGCCTGATCCACCCGGAGATGAGAAAGCCGGAAAAGCGTAGTAAAATAAAATTTCTAAGAAGGAGAATAAAATGCCATTCAAATTAGGTGTTCCTGAACTCATCATCATCCTGGTCATCATCATCCTCCTGTTCGGCGTCGGCCGCGTTACCAAGATCGGCGGTGAACTCGGTGGAGCCATCAAGAGCTTCCGTAAGGGTATTAAAGGCGACGACGAAGAGAAAAAAGAAGACGAAACCAGCGAAGACAAGAAATAACCCCCTCCCTGGTCTCATCCTGATAACTGGCAGCCATTATTCATGAAGATTTTCAACCTCGGTCTCGCCGAGATAATCTTTATTATCATTATTGCCCTGATCCTCTTTGGACCGGACAATATGGTCAAGACTGCCAGGGAGGCGGGCGCATTCATCCGCAGGGTGACCAAATCCCCCTATTGGAAAGAGGTATGGGCCACCAAGCGGGAGATCGATGAGATCCCCAAGATGTTGCGCGAAGAGGTGAAACTGGACGAGACCCTCAAAGACCTCGACCGTGAGACCAAATCCGTGTCGAGTACAATCGCCTCCTCTGTCTCCGACCTGATCAAGGAAGTCAACGAACCCTTAAAAGACCTGGACAAGGAGTTGAAAGCCGAGGATAAAGCCATTGCCGCGGCTGTTACAACTGCCAAGGCTGAAGCTGCGGCTCCGCTTCCATCGGCGATCCCGCCGGCACCGGTTCCCGCGCCAGTACCCGACCCGGCAGACCAGTCTCCGGCAACGAATAACACGCAATCCTGAAAGATCCCCCTTCGGGGGATTTTTTCTTTTGACGCTCAAGCCTCCCGGGAAAACCCATGGTTGTTGTTTGGTATAATTTGCGTTCTAATATTGTTGCTCTATTTAGATGTAACCAATTCCTCAAAAGAGATCGTTTATTGGAGCCTTTTTGAACGCAAATCCCGCACAATCTTCCACGAACTCGAGTAAAAAAAAGCCTTTTAAGGTCAATAAATTCCTGATTGGCGGTATCGTGCTTTTTGCTGCCGTCGTTCTGCTTGTGATCACCAGCGTTAAGGGCAATGCGCAGTATTACCTGACAGTTGCTGAATTAATGACCGGTAAGGCAGGTAGCCAGGGTAACGCCCGCGTCTCCGGCGTGGTGCTGGGGGATACCATAATGTACGACCAGCAAACCCTTGAACTCTCGTTCACCGTGGCCAACATTCCCGGTGACAACAAGGAGATCGAAGCCCTGGGCGGGCTGGCCCAGGTGCTGCATGACGCTGCCTTCGATCCGAACGCTGAACGCATGCAGGTGATCTATCGCGGCGTCAAACCAGACCTGCTGAAGAACGAAGCGCAGGCCATCATGACCGGCAAACTGGGTGCGGATGGCGTTTTTTACGCTGATGAATTGCTGCTCAAATGCCCCTCGCGGTATGAAGATTCTGTTCCTGAGCAGGCACAGCCGTGATCTCGATCATTGCCCTGGGTTTGCTCGTTATTGCACTGGTTATCACCGTTAACGCCATCGTCACCGGCGTCTTCGCCGCCCGTAACGGGTCTGCCCTTACCCTGGAGTCCTCCCGGCGGGCCGCCCTGGCGGTTTTCCCGCTACTCACCGGCGTGCTGGTCTGCCTGCTGATCCTGCTCTTCACCGGTCGGTTTGAGTACGCCTACGTCTACCAGACCACCGAAGTGGACATGCCTTTCTACCTCAAGGTGGCTGCCCTGTGGGGCGGGCAGGAAGGCTCGCTGCTGTTCTGGTGCTGGCTGCTCTCGGGGTTCTCGTTTATCGCCCTGGTGCGCCAGTGGAAACGTGACCGGGACCTGATGCCCTGGGTGATCGTGGTGACCATGTTCACCCTGTTGTTCTTCCTGGTGCTGGTACTCTTCTTTGAGAATCCTTTCAACCGTTACTACATCACCATGGATGGTCAGGTGATGAGCGCGCTGTTTTCCACCGGTTTCACCCTGCTGGCTGACCCGTCGAACGGCATGGGTTTGAATCCCCTGCTGCGCCATTTTGGCATGGTCATTCATCCACCCACGCTCTACCTGGGTTTCACCGGGTTTGTCATCCCCTTCGCATACGCCATCGCCTCGCTCATCAAGGGGCGCACGGATGACCATTGGATCCGTGCCACGCGCAAGTGGTCGCTGGCAGCCTGGTTATTCCTCTCCGCAGGACTGGTGCTGGGAAGCCGGTGGGCCTATGACGTGCTGGGCTGGGGCGGTTATTGGGGCTGGGATGCCGTCGAGATTAGCGCTCTCATGCCCTGGCTGACCGGCACAGCCTACCTGCATTCCATGATGATGCAGGAAAAACGCGGGCTGTTCAAACACTGGAACATCGCCCTCATCATCCTCACCTTCTGCCTGGTCATCCTGGGCACCTTCCTCACCCGTTCCGGACTGCTCTCATCGGTACATGCCTTCTCCGAATCCGCCATCGGACCGGCTTTCTTCGTGTTCATCACGATTGTCTTCATCGCCTCGCTGGTCCTGCTGATCTGGCGCTGGTCCAGCCTGGGCAGCGCTTATCCGGTTAAATCCTTCTTCTCCCGCGAAGGGCTGTTCCTATTCAACAACCTGCTTTTCGTGGCCATCTTCCTCATCTGTCTCACCGGTGTACTTTTCCCCATTTTCTCCGAGCTATTCACCGGGCAGCAGGTGACCGTTGGACCCCCGTTCTATCGACGCTCAACCGGTCCCCTGTTCGGCTTGCTTTTCCTGTTGATGGGTATCGTACCGCTATCTGCCTGGGGCACCTCCACCGCCAAACGCCTGAACAGCGAGATCTGGAAACCCGCCGTGGTCAGCCTGACCTTCCCCCTGGCGGCGATCCTGCTGGGTGTGCGTCAGTGGGGTGGCGCGCTGGGCATCTGGCTGGTAGGGTTGGTGATCTGCGTGACGCTCTTTGATTATGCCCGCAGCGTGGGCGTGAGCGCCAGGAATAACCATGAACCCTGGTGGAAGGCTTTCAACCGCCTGACCAGCCGCAACAGGCGCAGGTACGGCGGCTACATCATCCACCTGGGCATCGTGTTGATGGGACTGGGTATCATCGGCATCGAGTTCTTCCAGAGCGAGACCCAGGCGACCCTGGCCCCCGAACAGAGCATTGACTTCGCCGGGTACAATCTCACCTACAAAGGCTTGAGCGTACAGGACAACGTGGAAGGGCGCGAAGCAGCCAGCGCTTACATTGATGTTAGCAAAGGCAGCCGCAACCTCGGCACGATCACTCCGCGCCACGATTTCTATTACACTGCTGAACAAACGGTTACCCTGCCGGGCTTACGCAGTACGCTCAAGGATGACCTGTATATCATCCTGGTCGATTGGATGCCTATTTCCTCTGACGGTGCGACGTTTAAGATCTTCCATAATCCCTTAATCAAATGGTTGTGGATCGGTTCTATAGTATTGATGCTGGGCACACTGGTAGCCATGTGGCCTGATCCGGAACGCAAGACCGCCGCGCTGGAAGTAAAGGCGGGGGTATGAACAAACACTCAAAGCTTATTGGTATTCTTTTCGGGTTGGTTCTTATAGCCTGCCTGCCGAGCGTCGTGCTGGCTCAGGATGCCACCCCGATCTCACCGGTCACAGACGACCTGGTGAACGCTGTAGCGCACGACCTGTACTGCCCCGTGTGCGAGAATATCCCGTTGGACGTATGCCCCACGCAGGCCTGTGCGCAGTGGCGCGCGCTCATCCGTGAAAAACTGGAACTCGGCTGGAGTACATCCCAAATCAATGACTTCTTTGCCGAGCAATACGGCGAAAAGGTGCTCTCGGTTCCCTCTGCGCGGGGATTTAATTGGGCACTCTACATCCTGCCGCCGGTGATCATCATTTCCCTGATATCGATCGGTGTTCTCGTCGCTTACCTGCTGGTGCGCAGGTTCAAACAAAAACCGGGGAGTATTCCGCAAGCACCGACGTCTGTGACGACCGAAGTGCTGGATGAGATCGAACAAGACTTGCAGAAGGAACGCTAACCTGATGGAACCGGTTAATAACAATATTCAGAACGAACAAATAAAGAAGCTCTCGACAATTATTGGTATCGCGGCTGCCATCGTAATTGTCGTTGGGCTGCTGGCAGCGCTGGGCATCGCCATGAAACGCTCCGCCAACAAGAGCCTGGTGGTTGGTCAGGACATCAAGGATTTCACAGTAACATCATTTGAAGGCGAAACCTTTCAGAAGTCCAGCCTGGCCGGCAAGGTCATCCTGGTCAACTTCTGGTCTTCCTGGTGCGCTTCCTGTGATGAGGAGGGCGATGCCCTGGAGCTGGTCTGGCAGGAAGTGAAAGACTCCGGTGAGGTGCTCTTCCTGGGCGTTAATTACGTGGACACCGAAAAGGATTCCATGGCGTTCCTGGAACGCTACGGCATCAGTTACCCCAACGGGCCTGACATGGGCTCGCGCATTTCCACCCTGTTCAAGGTAACCGGGGTGCCCGAGACCTACATTATCGGCCGGGACGGCAGGCTGGCGGCCATGAACATCGGTCCGCTCACCACCGCAGCAGAGGTGCATGCCCTGCTCGATCCCGTGCTGGCAGGACAATAGAGGCGGCAAATGTTCTTACCCATCATACTTGGAATTGTGATCGTACTGGCTGTGCTGGTTGGGGTTGTGCTATTCATCACCCGACCGTTCTTCAAAAATGATGAGGACAGCAAAGTGGAAGCAGCCCCTGCACTGGTCACGGACGAGGACGAGTACCAGAACACCCTCAAGCGCATCCGTGAACTTGATTTTGATTTTCAACTGGGCAAAGTCAGCGAAGAAGACCACGCCGCCTTGCGCGAAGAACTCAAGCTGGAAGCCGCGGAACGCCTGAAGCGCATCCATGCCGCAGAAACACCTGCAACCGCCGAAAACGCGGGAGAATAGCTTTACAGGCTATACAATATGAGGATCGAAGCGCGCCACCTGGTCAAGAATTTCGGCAGCCGCCGCGTATTACGCGGGCTGGACCTGGTGGTAAACCCTGGCGAGATCGTGGCGCTGATCGGCATGAACGGCGCTGGCAAGACCACGCTCATGCGCATCCTTTCCACGCTTTCGAATCCGGATGCCGGCAGGCTCCTGCTGAACGGCATACCGGTGCGGGAGAATGCCGTGGAGGTGAGGCGGCAAATTGGAGCGGTGCTGCACGCCCCCATGCTTTACAGCAACCTGACCGCTGCCGAGAATCTGCGCTTCTACTGCAAATTGTTTGATCTGAAGGACGCGGACGAGCGCATCAGAGCTTCGCTGGAAACGGTGAACCTGGCAGCGCGCGGCAGCGACCTGGTGCGCACCTATTCGCGCGGCATGCAGCAGCGCCTGGCGATCGCGCGTGCGCTCATCCACCAACCGCGCGTGCTGTTCATGGACGAACCCTACACAGGATTGGACCAGGCCTCCGCCGAGCGATTGGATGAATTGATACACAAGTTCGCTCAAAACGGCGGCGCGGTATTGCTGGCCACACACGACCTGGAGCGCATCTTCCAGGCTGCCACGCGCGTGGATATCCTGCACCAGGGCAGGATCGCTCTTTCCACCCCGGTAAACGAAGAGACGCTTGATCAACTCACCGAAAAGTACCGCCATGCCACCAGTGCAACAGTGCCAGCCGGAGCACGCGCATGAAGCAATTCTTCAAGGCAGTGGCGGCCATTTTTTGGAAAGACCTGCTCGCTGAAAGGCGCACGCGCGAGATCCTGGGTGCCATGCTGGTATTCGCCCTGGTCATCATCCTCATCTTCGTGTTTGCCTTTGACCTGTCGGTGGAGATGCGCCGCCAGGCTGCCGCCGGGGTGATCTGGGTAACGCTTTGTTTCTCCGGCACCATCAGTCTCAACCGCTCCATCGCAGTAGAAAAAGACCGCGAGGGCATGGACGGGTTGTTGCTAGCCCCGGTGGACCGCACCGCCATCTACTTCGGCAAGGTGCTGGTCAACTGGGTGTACGTGCTGCTGACCGCCCTGATCATCATCCCGGTTTATTCTGTG
>DAONEZ010000092.1:0-6731 GCA_035403345.1 Anaerolineaceae bacterium | reverse complement strand
CACGCTCATAGCAATCGGCGTTGCTGCTGCTTATCTCATCCTCTTTTGGATCAGTCTCGTTATTTGGACCGCTCGTGACATCCGCAGCCGCTCAGGCAGCATTCTTTTCCGGGTTATTTGCGTGCTCCTCGTGTTGTTCCTGTTCTTGCCTGGGTTGCTTCTGTACGCGATTTTACGTCCGCGCCATACCCTCGAACAGGCCTACCAGGCAGCCCTCAATGAGGAAATATTGCTGCATCAGTTAGCTATCGATAAAAAATGCCCTGTTTGCCATCAGGTCGTCGAAAAAGATTGGCTCATTTGCCCCAAATGCCACGCCCACCTGCAGAAGAAATGCGAAGAATGTGGCAGGTACATCCAGTCAGAATGGGATGTTTGCCCTTATTGTGCCACTCCTGTTTTAGAGGATGAACCTGATGGAACAGATTTATCAGGTTTTGAAAATTTTACAAAACGATAGGCAGCCAGGTATTACACATGCACACATCAACTTCCTTTGACCCTGTAGATTACCTGATCATCGGCCATGTTACCCAGGATGTAGTAGGAAATGGTTTGATTCTGGGTGGAACCGTTTCATATGCATCCCTGACTGCAAAGGCTTTCGGCCTGCGCGTGGGGATTGTCACTGCTTGCTCCATTGACCTCGACCTGACTCAACTGGATGGCATCTTTGTTCACCGGAAAGCCAGCCCGGTTACATCGACCTTTGAAAACACACCTACCCCGGCTGGACGCGTACAGCACATTCACCACGTGGCGGAGAAACTGACGATCAATGATATCCCGCCAGCCTGGCTGGATACCCCCATTGTCCACCTGGGTCCCCTGGCTGATGAGATCGGACCTGAGATGGTGACGGCCTTTCCGGACTCCCTGGTGGGCATCACACCGCAAGGCTGGATGCGCGGTTGGGATGGTGACCACCTGGTGACTTACCGCGATTGGCCGCATGCCAGCCAGGTGCTGCCTCAAGCAGACGCCCTCGTGATGAGCATTGAAGACATCCGTGGAAATGAAGACATTGTGGCTGACTACGCCTCCCGCATCCCGGTTTTAGTTGTGACCGAGGGCGCAAAAGGCGAAAGGGTGTACTGGAATGGTGATGTACGTCATTTTAGCCCACCAATTGAAAATGAAGTGGATGCAGTCGGCGCAGGTGATATTTTTGCAGCCTCGTTCTTTATCAAATTGAAGCAATACCAGGATCCCTGGGAAGCTGCTCGTTTCGCCACGTTGGTAGCGGCGAACTCCGTCACCCGGCCAGGAATTACCGGTGTCCCCAATAGAAACGAAATCCGCAGGTTTACCGCTGAGGTTCTGGAGAATCCAGCGCGATGAGCAAGGTCTACACCCTCGTCAACCAGAAAGGTGGAGTGGGAAAGACAACCACTGCCATCAACCTGAGCGCATACCTGGGTCGTTACGGTCAACGGGTGCTCCTGGTTGACCTCGATCCCCAGGCAAACGCCACCTCCTCTCTCGGAATTGACAAGTACGCAGTAAAAACTGGCACTTATGAGGTGCTCATTGGCTCACAACCGATCTCTCCCAACATCCTCTATCACCCAAAATTCAAGATTTCGCTGCTGCCCTCCTCTCCGGCGCTGGCTGGGGCTGAGGTGGAACTGATCGAAACCCCCAAACGTGAATTCCGTTTGCGCGAAGCGCTTCACCCGATTCTGGATCGTTATGATTACATCCTGATCGATTGTCCTCCCTCCTTAAGTCTATTAACTGTCAACGGTCTTATTGCAGCACGGGATGGCGTGTTGATCCCGGTCCAGTGCGAATACCTTGCGCTTGAAGGCATTGGTCAACTGACTCAAACGCTCAACAAGATCCGCAACTCACTATATGCCGAGCTGCGAATTCGTGGGGTTCTACTCACCATGTTCGATGGACGGACCAACCTTTCCTCTGACGTAACCCGCGAAGTGCGTAAGTTCTTCCCCAACCTGGTTTTTGAGGCGGTCATTCCCCGCTCTGTGCGTATCGCCGAGGCTCCGTCCTACGGCATGCCGGTGACTTACTACGCACCCGAATCCGTCTCGGCTAAATCCTACGCTGCCCTGGCCAGAGAGCTTCTCCTGCAGGATGGCGTGAAGGTATCAGAATTCGTAGAATAGGCAGGCAGCTATGGCTCATAAAAGTGGACTTGGAAAAGGTTTGGATGCGCTGATCCCCGGGGGTTCTACAGTCTCGGCGACTGCTTCGGATACATTTGTACCAATTTCCATGGTCGCTCCCAATCCGCGCCAACCCCGCATCAGCATGAACGATGAAAACCTGGAGGAATTGGCAACCTCCATACGGGAACATGGCATCCTGCAACCACTTATCGTCACTCGTGACAACATCACCGGTATGTACACGCTGATCGCCGGCGAACGCCGACTGCGCGCTGCCGGCAAGGCAGGGCTGGAAAAGGTGCCGGTCATCATCCGTGAGGTCAGTGACCAGGAACGCCTGGAGTTAGCGCTGATCGAAAACATCCAACGCGCTGACCTCTCGCCATTGGAGACCGCCGAGGCGTATCACCAGTTGGACACGGAGTTCAATCTTTCTCATGAGGATATCGCCCTTCGCGTGGGCAAGAGCCGGACTGCAGTCACGAATACACTGCGGCTGCTCAAGTTGCCGGAGGAAGTGAAAGAAGCCCTTTCCAGCGGGAAGATTGCTGAAGGGCACGCCCGCGCCCTGCTTGGGCTGCCCACCATTCTGGCCCAACTGGCGGCCTTGAAGACCATTTTGGCGAAGGACCTCAACGTACGCCAGGTTGAAGAATTGGTCAGAAAATTGACCGGCAGTAAACCGCCGGTCCTCCCGCCAGTACAAAAGGATTCTCAACTTTTGGACCTTGAAGAAAAATTGCGCGAGCACCTGGGTACAAAGGTAACCCTCACCCACGGCAGCAAAGGCGGCACTGTAACGATCCATTACTATTCAGATGAGGAATTAAGCTCTCTGCTAAAAATGCTGCTTGAATAACGATTTTCAGATCGTATTAGAAATAGAATAAGGAGGAAAAAATGGACCTCAATAATGCTTCAGACCGATCCCGACAATTGGGGAAAGTGTTGGAAACGAGCCGGGAAAATGCCGAAAAAACACTGGTTAAAACGGCTGCGTTCCTGGGTGTTTCCCCCGATGACCTCCTGAGGTTTGAGCGTGGAGAAACCACCCCGAGCCTGCCTCAATTGGAGGTGCTGGCTGAGGTCTTCCGTGTCTCTGTCCACGACTTCATAGATCCAGCAACCCGGATGCAGTCCGTCCGAAAACTCGAAGCCGAAAAAGTGCCCTCCCTGGTGGATGTTCGCTCCCGCATCATTGCTATCCAGCTTAAGAGCGCCAGGATTTCTCAGAATATTCCTCTTGCGGATCTTGCGTCTTCGATAGGCGTCACAAGTGATGAACTTGAAGTGATGGAAGCAGGCGACATACCGGTTCCGTTTTCGGTGCTGGAAAAAGCCTGTGAGCGATTAAGCATCTCCATCACATCCTTATTGTCTTCATCAGACATCGAAGAGAAAGCAGATCTTGTTGAGGATAAGAGCGATGAGCTTCCAGGAGAATGGGTTGAGTTCCTCAAAGACCCCGCCAATGTACCCTATCTAAAACTTGCCTGTGGACTGAAAACGATTGATCCGGCAGTGATTTCGCAACTGGGTGCACAACTTTCAGGACTGGCGAGCCAGGATTAAGGTGCTTTGCCTTACATGGACAACGAAGTTATTCGCCAGGCAGAACGGAAGGATATCAGCGCTGTAGCGACGTTCCTCAGCCGGGCAACGCTTATTCACCGGCACCTGGATTGGCAGCCGATGCTTGAATGGATCCTTAAAGAACCATTCCTGATCCTGGAATCTGGCGATAAGATTCATGCGGTCCTTTCTGCTGCACCCGATCCAGAGGGCGTCGCCTGGATCCATTGTTTCGCCGTGGATCGAACAAACGCCAGCCTGCAGGATTGGTCACGCTTACTTGAGGTCACAAGCCAGCATCCAGTCCTTGCCAACGCTGATATATGTTCCATTGGATTGAACGATTGGTACATCAAGTTGCTTCAGGCTACAGACTTTTCTGTCCGCCAAAACATCATCGTCCTGTTGCGCAGCGCCCTGGCTGGACCGCCTCGCAGGGTAGATCACCAGGTATTCATCCGGGCAATGGAGTCAAACGACCTGCAGGATGTAGCAGACGTCGACCGGAAGGCTTTTGAACCCATTTGGGTGCTCTCGCAGGAGACACTTGAGATGGCTTTTCAACAAGCAAAACATGCCAGCGTGGCGGAGATCGAAGGGCAGATCGTGGGGTATGAGATTTCCACCGATAATCACTTCTCTGCTCACCTGGCTAGGTTGGCTGTCCTTCCGGATTACATGCACCATCACATTGGCAGTGCACTGACACACGAGATGCTCGCCTATTTCTGGAACAAAGGCATTCGCGATGTCACAGTAAATACTCAGGATGATAATCACGCATCTGTGACCCTTTATCGAAAAGTGGACTTCCGTGAGACTGGAGAAAGTTTTCCAGTATATACACTATCATCAAAACCGATCCTAATATAGACAAAAACAGTCTATTATGAGAAAATCGAACAACCATTACGGAGGATTAGATGCCAAAACGCGAAGAAATAAAACGTAAACGAAAAAAGAACTCGCAATCAAGTAACCTGACTGTTATCCTGATCATCGCGGCTTTCGCGATCGTAGCAGTCGGTATGGTGATTCTCAGCCAGATCAAGGCGACCCCCAAGGTCACCATGCCCGAACGAACCCTCGCCGCTCAACGCGATGGTCTAAACATGGGTGACCCGAACGCAAAGGTGAAAGTGACTGAATTTGCCGATTTTCAGTGCCCGGCCTGCGTTTCCTATTGGTCGGAACTGGAACCAACCATCATTCAAAACTACATCGATACCGGCAAAGTTTACTTCACTTACAATCCCTTTTCCTTTCTCGGACAGGGTCAGGCCTGGGATGAATCATCCAAAGCTGCAGAGGCTGCTTATTGCGCCAACGAACAGAAAAATTTCTGGGAATACCGCGACCTGATCTTTGCCAACCACAATGGCGAGAACCAGGGCGTGTACACGCATGATGTGCTCGTGGCTTATGCCAAAGAGTTAGGCCTGGACACCAAAGCTTTCACTGCCTGTTTTGATTCCGGCAAGTACACTCAACAGGTGCTGGACGACTCCAATTTTGCCGCCAGTGTAGGCTCAACCTTCACACCCTCCTTTTTGATCGATGGTCAGGTTGTTAATGCGAATGAACTGCTGCCCAAGATCGAAGAATTGTTGAACAAGTAGTTCAACTTTAAGAATAAAAGATTGCAGCTCCGGTTCATCACCGGAGTTGATTATTTAAGTAAGCTAAGGATAAAAACGATCAACGGAGCAATGATAAGTCCTGGAAGGAAGCTTCCCGTGCGAATCTTCTTGATCTCCAGGATATTGCTGATCGCCAGGCCTGCCAGAATGACCCCGCCTGTAGCGCTCAGTTCGTTCATCATCGAATCAGTCGCCACCTTTTGAACCTGTTGGGCCAGCAAAGTGATCGTACCCTGGTAAAACAGTACAGGCACAGAGGAGAACAGCACCCCTACCCCCAGGCTGGACGCGAACGCCAGCGCAGCAAATCCATCCAGGATCGACTTGATGAACAAAGTGTTGGCATTTCCGGTCAGCCCGTCCTGGATCGACCCCAGGATGGCCATGGGACCGATGCAAAACAGCAAGGTGGAAGTTAGAAACCCCTTGATAAACCTCGAACTGTCACCCGCCCGACTGCCACGGTTGAACCTGGCCTCAAGTTTCTCACCCAACCGGGTTAATCCGTCCTCGATCCGCCACCATTCCCCCAGCAATATCCCTATCAGCAGGCTGCCAAGGACGATGAGCGGATTTTCAGTCTTGAGGAAAAGTGAAATGGCGTAGGCAAATGTGAATAAACCCAACCCGCTGACAACGGTTTGATTCAGCTTTTGGGAGATCTTCGACCCCAACAACAAACCAAGCGCGCCGCCAACCAGGATGGCAGCGAAGTTCACCAGCGTTCCGGTCATTCAGGCTTCCCCTTGGCGTAGGTTACATGGCTGCCCCTGGACTCCTGGATCAATTTCAGCTCTAGCACAAAAAGTAATGAGGAAAGCCGGTTTAAGTAAGCCAACAGCTCCTTATTCCTGATTCCCCCCATTTCAGCCAATTCCACCACCCGCCGTTCAGCCCTGCGGGCAATTGTGCGGGAGCAGGAAACTGCTGCGCTGGCCGTAGTATCCCCGGGGATAATGAAACCCTCCGGGCTTTCCAGGTCGAATGCCAGGCTATCGATCTGTTTTTCAATCTCGGTTACCGACTCGGTGTTGATGTGCGAGAATCGCTCAGCATTGTCAGCGGTGGCTGCAACTTCCGCCATCAACTCGTACAACCTCCGTTGTAGATTCACGATCAAGGCCTCATGCTTTTTTGAGGGTAGCAAGCTGCGCGCCAGGCCCAGCGCAGCAGACAATTCATCCAATGTGCCCAGGCATTCCATGCGCAGGTCAAATTTTGGTACCCGGCCATCGCCCAGCAATCCTGTGTCACCGCTATCCCCTTTTCCAGTGTAGTACTTCGTCATTTTATTCTCCCTTGGGATGCAGGTATAAAAACGGATAAGAAGATTCCGGAAAGAGCGTGGCAAATTCCATCGCCCATAGAAAAGAACCACGATCGGCAA
>DAONEZ010000091.1:0-6786 GCA_035403345.1 Anaerolineaceae bacterium | reverse complement strand
ACCGCACCCCCTCGCTGACCTTTCAGCGCGAGTGGGGGCGACGTATCATTCGCCTTTCCCAGGCGAATATTCCCGCGCTGCTGCTGGTGGGCAACCACGACCTCAGCCCGGCCAGCGGGCGCGCGCACACCCTGCAGGAGTTCGAAACTCTTCAGGTGCCCCTGGTGCGCGTGCACTACAGGCCGGAGTTCCTGGGACCATCTGACCTGTGGGGATTGCCGCTGCAGGTGCTGGCCCTGCCCTGGGTGTACCGCTCCGGGTTGATGGCCTCGCTGGAGCTTTCCACAGCCGGAGAGGACACCATCAATGAGGAGCTGGAGGTTCGCCTCACAGGCCTCCTGCAGCACTGGATGAACTCTCTCGACCCGACCCTGCCCACCGTGCTGGTGGCGCATGGCTCGGTGCAGGGTGCGGTATATGGCAACGAGCGCGCGGTGATGCTGGGCAAGGACCTGGTGCTGCCTGGCGGGTTGGTGAAGGATCCCCGCCTGGATTATGTGGCCCTCGGGCACATCCACAAGCAGCAGGACCTGAACCCGGGACAGCAGCCGCCGGTGGTTTACCCCGGTTCGATCGAACGCGTGGATTTTGGAGAAGCGACGGATGAGAAAGGTTACATCCTGGCTCGGCTCGAAAAAAGCCACACCACGTATGAATTCCGCAAACTGCCCGGACGGCGCTTCTACGACCGCCTGGTGAAACTGAAAGATAAGGACGGGCTGATGGTCAGGCTTTTCGCCAGCCTGCCGCGCGACGCGGATATCCCGGATGCCATCATCCGCCTGGTGGTGGAATACCCGCGCGACCTGGACCTGTTCATCGACGAGCAGGCGCTGCGCGAGAAGTGCGCTGAGGCGTTCGAGTTTCACTTTATCCGCCGCCCTCAGGAGGAAGCACGCCTGAGGCTGCCCGCAGACCAGAGCATTGCCAGCCTGAGCCCGTTGCAATTGCTGCAAACTTATTGGAATTCAGTGCACACCGAGGCAGCCGACACAAGTGAGTTGCAGACCATGGCAGCCTCCATCATCCAAACCGTTAGCGGTGGTGAGTTTCTACCTGAAGGAGATGAGGCAGCCTGATGAATACCCTGCTTGAGATCCTGGTAATCCTGCTGCTCATCCTGATCAACGGCTTTTTCGCCATGTCGGAGATTGCCCTCGTGTCTGCGCGCAAGGCACGCCTCGAACAGCATGCGGATGAGGGCGACAAGGGAGCGAGGACAGCATTGGAGTTGACCAGTTCCACCAGCAAAATGCTTTCCTCCGTGCAGGTGGGCATCACCCTGGTGGGCGTGCTCACCGGCGCATTGGGCGGGGCTACGCTGGCGGAGCGCTTGACCACAGTGTTGGTCAAGGTCAAATGGCTGGCGCCCTATGCCGCCACACTTTCGCTGGTGCTGGTGGTGCTGTTGACCACTTATTTTTCCCTAGTGCTTGGCGAGCTGATCCCCAAGAAGCTGGGCTTGAACAATCCGGAAAAGATCTCTTCGCGTGTGAGCGGGGTGATGAAATTCATCGCAAAGGTCATGTCCCCCATCGTGCACCTGCTCTCCCATTCAACTGACCTGGGCTTGCGCCTGTTGGGGGTCAAACCCTCCAACGAGCCTCCCATCACCGAGGAGGAGATCAAGATCCTCATCGACCAGGGGGCGCAGGTGGGCGTGTTCGATGAAGCTGAGCAGGACATGGTGGAAAGCGTCTTTCGGTTGAACGACCGCTCGATCAACGCCATCATGACCTCGCGAACCGAGATAAGTTGGCTGGATGCCAATGACAGCCCCGAACAGATCCTGAGGCAGGTGGTTGAAAGCTCTCATTCGCGTTTTCCGGTGGCGCGGGATTCGCTTGACAATATCATCGGCATCCTGAATGCCAAGGATTTGCTGGAAAAACATGTCTCTGGTGAATCCTTCGACATCCAGGAGCTACTGCAAAAACCGTTGTTCGTGCCGGAAAACACCCCCGCGGTGCGCGTACTGGAAATGGAACGTGAATCCGGAGTGCATGAAGCCCTGGTGATCGATGAATACGGCGGCGTGATCGGGTTTGTGACCCTGTTTGATGTGCTGGAAGCCATTATTGGGGAAATCCCCAGCCTGGGTGAGGTCTCCGAACCTGAGATCATTGCCCGCGAGGACGGTTCGTACCTGCTGGATGGCTTGCTTCCGGTGGACGAGTTCAAAGAGTTGTTCGACCTGGATGAACTGCCAGAAGAGGACAAGGTCGGTTTCCAGACAGTGGGCGGGTTCGTGATGAACCAGGTGGGCTCCATCCCCTCTGCCGGGCAAAGCCTGGACTGGAATGACCTGCATATTGAGATCATGGATATGGACGGACGCCGGGTGGATAAGGTGCTGGTCACCCGTCAGGCAAAGGAACCGGTCAACGAAGCCTCAACGGAGAAAAAATGAAACTAGTTCGCCTGCAGATCAGCGGATTCCTTTCCTATAACCAAAAGGTGAGTGTAGATTTTACTGACTTTGACCTGGCATGCATCTCCGGAGCCAACGGCGCAGGTAAGTCCACGCTGCTGGAGGCCATCACCTGGGTGCTGTTTGGCGAAGCGCGCCGCAAGGACGATGCCATCATCAATCAGCGTGCCAATACTGCCGAGGTCATCCTGGATTTTGACTACGAGAACAACCGCTACCAGGTGCAACGCAGCAAGACGCGTGAAAAATCCACCCTGCTCGAGTTTCGCATCCTCGACCCGGACGGCAGGTGGCGCGCCATGACCGAAGCCACCATGCGCAGCACAGAGGAGCTCATCCGCAGGTCGCTGCACCTCGATTACGACACCTTTATCAACGCTTCCTTCTTTCTGCAGGGCAAGGCGGATCAGTTTGCCCAACAGAAAGCCGGCGACCGCAAACGCATCCTATCGGGCATTTTGGGCCTGGACATCTGGGAGGAATACCGCGATGAAGCCAACCGCAGACGGCGCGGGCTGGAGGCAGAGATCGCCATCATCGATGCCAGCCTGGCGGAGATCGAGAGCGAATTGGCCCAGGAGGGGCAACGCAAGGCGCAACTGGCAGCGCTGGAAAAGGACCTGAAGTTGAAATCTTCGCTGGTGCAGGCGCGCAAGACCGCGCTGGACCAGACCCGCGTGGTGGCGGCTGGGGTGGCTGAGAAGCGCAAAGCCGTGGAAAAACAGGCTGCTGAATTGGGACGCCTGAGGGAAGAGCTGGACAACAGGCGTTTTGACTTGGAAACCCGCCAGAACGAGCAGCAGACCTACCAGGCGCAGATGGCCGATGAGGAACGCGTGCGCCGCGAGGTACAGGACTGGGAAGCCGCGCGGAGTTCCCTGCAGGAATGGGATGCGCTGGCTGCAAATTTTCACCAGTACGACGCCCGGCGGCAGGCTCCGTTGTTGATCATCGAAAAAGCGCGGGCTGGATTGCTGCAGGAACAGCACATGCTGCAGCAACAGGCGGCTGAAAAGAACGCCCTGGCTGCCGGGCTGCCCGCACTGGCCGGCCAGGTGGAAGCCCTGCATAAGAATGTGGAGGAGTTAAATCGAAAAATCTTCACCCGGGCGGATATCGAGGCGGAGCGCAACCGCCTGCAGGATGTGAAAGCCCAGGCGCGTGCCGAAAACACCAGGCTGCGGGATGAAATGAACGAGGTCAAGGAACGCATTAATGCCCTGGAAAAGATCGAGGGCGCTGCCTGCCCGACCTGCGAAAAACCTTTAGATACTGCAGAACGCCAAAAATTGATCGCGGATCTGAATACCCGCGGCACTGCCAGGGGGAATGCCTTCCGTGAAAATCAGCAATTGATGGTCAATTGTGATGAGCAGATCCAACAGGTGGAAGCCAGCCTGGCGGAACTACTGCGGATGGAAAGCGAGCTTAAGACCCAGCAGCGTTCACATGATCTGCAAGCCGAGGAGCTGCGCAAGAACCGCCAGGACCTGGAAGGCTGGGCTGCCGGCGGTCAGAAACGGCTGGAAGAGGTGACTGCCATCCTCAGCGCCAACGCTTTTGCCGAGGAAGCACGCGCAGAACTGGGGCGCATCGACGACAAATTGAAAGAACTGGGGTATGACCCGATCGCTCACGGGCAGGTGAGGCTGCGGGAACAGGAGGGGCGCAGCAGCCAACAGCAATTGCTGGCACTCGAAAATGCCAAAGCCGCCCTGGTGCCCCTGGAACGTGAGATCAAGGACCTGCAGAAGAGCGTGGCACGGGATGAGAAGCGCCTGGAAGAGATGCGCAGCGAGTACGAAGCCGCCGCAGCTGGCCTGCAAAAAGAGACTGCCGGACTGCCGGATATCGATCAACTGGAGCGCGAGTACTTCCAGGAGCAGGAAGAAATGAACCAGACCATCAGCCAGGTCGGCTACTGCCGCAACCAGGTGGACGTGCTGGAGGTGCAGCGCCGCAACAAGGCGGCACGTACGGAGGAAAAACAGGATCTGCTTGCCAGGGTAACCAATCTTAAGATCCTCGAACGCACCTTCGGCAAGGACGGCATCCCCGCCCTGCTGATTGAGCAGGCCCTGCCGGATATCGAGTCACATGCCAATGACGTCCTCGACCGCCTGAGCTCTGGCGGTATGTCGGTCAAGTTCGAGACCCAGCGCGACTACAAAGATAAGAACCGCGAGGGACGCAAGGAAACCCTGGACATTCTCATCCGTGATTCTTCCGGTGAACGCCCGTATGAAATGTTCTCCGGCGGCGAGGCCTTCCGCGTGAACTTTGCCATCCGCCTGGCGCTCAGCCGTGTGCTGGCGCAGCGGGCGGGCGCAAGGCTGCAGACCCTGGTGATCGACGAGGGCTTCGGCAGCCAGGACGCCGACGGACGCCAGCGATTGATCGAGGCCATCAACCTGGTGAGCTCTGATTTTGCCAAAGTGCTGGTCATCACGCACCTCGAAGAACTGAAAGATGCCTTCTCAGCGCGCATTGAGGTGACCAAACCCCCCGGCGGCTCTCAGGTGCAGGTGGTGGCCATATGAACCTGATACCGGCCCGGTTGGGACTTGTTCAGCGCGTACTGCCGGAGTACCGTGTGCCGTTCTTCGATTCACTGGCTACGGCTTCACTGCAGGGGCTTTCGGTGTTTACGGGAAAGCCGCGCCGCGAAGAAGCCATCGAAACCGGCGCGAAATTGAACATCGCGCATCATTACCAGGGGATTAATCTGCACCTGTTTCGTGGGCGGTATTACCTGTGCTGGCAGTTGGGATTGCTGCACTGGCTGCGCCGCTGGCAGCCGCAGGTGCTGGTGGCAGAGGCCAACCCGCGTTACCTTTCCACACCGCTGGCGATCAATTGGATGCACATGCGCGGGAGTCCGGTGATCGGCTGGGGATTGGGCACTGGCGGCTCCGCTGGAATTGGAGCCTATTTCCGCCGGCGTTTCCTGCGCCGTTTTGACGCGCTGATCGCTTATTCAAAGACTGGAGCTCAGCAGTATATTGACGCAGGAGTGGATGTGCGCAAGGTGTTCGTTGCGCCTAACGCAGCCGCCCGGCGGCCTGAAGGATCCGCCATCGAACGTCCGCTGTCATACAAGGACGGAAAGCCAACCCTGTTATTCATCGGGCGCCTGCAGGCACGCAAGCGCGTGGACGTGTTGCTGCGCGCCTGCGCAACCTTGCCCGCAGACCTGCAGCCGCGCCTTGTGATCGTGGGTGATGGACCCGAACGCGCCAGCCTGGAAGCGCTGGCCTGGCAGGTGTATCCCTCCGCAGAATTTGCCGGCGCCAGGCATGGCGGGGAATTGGAGCCCTACTTTGCCGCTGCGGACCTGTTTGTGCTGCCCGGTACGGGCGGGCTGGCGGTGCAGCAGGCCATGGCGCACGCCCTGCCGGTGGTGGTGGGTGCCGCGGACGGTACGCAGGGCGAGCTGGTGCGCCCCGAGAACGGCTGGCTGCTGGCGGATGCCTCACCGGAAGCGCTGGCAGACACACTACGCCAAGCGTTGGCAGATATCCCGCGACTGCGTTCCATGGGACGCGCATCCTATCGCATCATCTCGCAAGAGGTCAACGTGGAAGCGATGGTGGCAGCTTTTACCCGGGCCGTGAGGTTCGTGTTGAAATGAGAGCAACCTTATGCGCTTGTTGATGGTGGCCGACGGGCGCAGCCCGATCACACGCAACTGGATCAAGATGCTCCAACCGCTGGGCATGGAGATCACCCTGGTATCCACCTTCCCGTGTATTGAGGTTGAGGGAGCGAAAGGAACCCACATCCTGCCGGTGGCCTTTGCCGGGCTGGGCGGCAGCCAGGCCGGTTCGGCGGGTCGCAAAAAGTCCAGCGGATTGGTCTCCCGTTTCCGCAGACTCGCAGCGGATCTGCGCCACCAACTAGGCCCCTGGACCATCTCGTCTTATATTCCACGTTATCTGGAAATCATCGAAGACGTCAAGCCTGACCTTGTACATGCCCTGCGCATTCCCTACGAGGGCATGCTGGCCAGTGCCACTCCGAAAGGTATTCCACTGGTGCTTTCCACCTGGGGCAATGACCTCACCCTGCACGCGCCGGCCACGCGCAAGCTGGGCGCGTTCACCCGCCGGGCACTGTGGCGCGCGGATGGACTGATGAGCGACGTGCGGCGTGACGTGAGCCTGGCTGCAAAGTGGGGTTTCAACCCGCAAAAGCCGACACTTGTGGTGCCGGGTAACGGCGGGATCGACCTGGACGTGATGCTCACATCAGCCGCTGGGGTGATGCACGTGGACCCTCCGGTGGTGCTCAACCCGCGCGGGTTGCGATCCTACGTGCGTTCGGATACTTTCTTCAAGTCCATCCCGCTGGTGCTG
>DAONEZ010000090.1:0-6831 GCA_035403345.1 Anaerolineaceae bacterium | reverse complement strand
TTGCCCTT
The DNA here is from genome assembly GCA_035403345.1 of Anaerolineaceae bacterium. Taxonomy (GTDB): domain Bacteria; phylum Chloroflexota; class Anaerolineae; order Anaerolineales; family Anaerolineaceae; genus UBA6107. The sequence goes on along the minus strand of DAONEZ010000090.1, from coordinate 6,823 downwards.
GTAGGAGTCATCCACGGCATTCTGGGTCAACATCACCGCAAAGAGGATCAGAATGGCGATCGCTCCGATATACACGATGATCTGGACAATCGTAATGAAGCTGGCTTCCAGCATTCCAAACACAGCCGCGACGCCGAACAGACACAGCACCAGCCACAAGGCAGCGTGGATGAGCTTGCGCGAAGTCACCATCATCAATGCAGCAAAGATGGTCACCAAAGCGTTGGCCAGGAAAATGACCTGCATCAGTGTCATGCATTCACCTCCTGCGCTTCACTGACAGGCTTGGGCGGGGCTACCACAACTGTTCGCGGCCCGCTGACCACCTGACGCCTGGCGCGATGAGCCCGAACATATGCACCCACCAGCCAGTTCGTAATCAGGAGCAATCCCACGTTGGACACCAGCAACGCGACGATACGCACCAACCCGAACCCGCCCGGGGTCAACTTGTCAACGATTGCGGTAACAAGGATGGCAGCCATGGCCAATGGGGTGAGCAGCTTCCAGTTCACCGCCATCATCTGGTCTATGCGGAAGCGCGGCAGGGTGAAGCGCACACCCAGCAGGAATACGTACACGATGACCGTCTTGATCATCAGGTAAATGAAGCCAAGAATGGGATACTGTTCAGCGCCGGGTCCCTGCCACCCCCCCAGGAAAATGGTGGAAAAGACCAGCGCGGATGTGAAGGCATGTAGGAAATCCGCCACGTAAAACATGCCGAATTTGAGCCCGGAATACTCGATATTGAAACCAGCAACGATCTCCGAATCAGCCTCCATCAAGTCGAATGGCGCGCGACCGTTCTCTGCAATGGCGGCGATGAAGAACACCAGGGCCGCCGCCGGAACCAGGAAAACGTAAGCCACTTTTTGCGCCCCGGCGATGTCATTCAAGCCCATGGAACCGGACAGCATGACCGGAACCAGCAGTGCCAGCACCATGGGAACCTCGTAACTGATGAGTTGCGCCACAGCCCGGAAACCGCCCAGTAGGGCATACTTGTTGTTAGAGCCGAGCCCGGCCAGGATCACCCCCAACTCGCCAATGGCACCCACAGCCATTATGTACAACACACCTACGTTGATGTTTGTCCCAAAGATGGTCGAAGAAAGCGGAATGACCGCCCAAACCCCCAATACCGCCCCAACTGCCAGGATGGGAGCCAGGTTGTAAAGCACTTTATCGGCCCCGATGGGGGTGATGTACTCCTTGGTAAAGATCTTGAGCATATCCGCAATGGTCTGGAAGACACCCCAGGGACCCACCCGGTTGGGACCCAACCTGTCCTGGAAGCGGCCGCCCAGCTTGCGTTCCACCCAGATCAGGCCAACCGTGAGCAGCATGGGACCAACTGTAAGGAGAATTGCCCCCAGCGCGAACAGGATAAACTGCACCCACCCTGAGGAAAGTCCCCAGCCGCCTAAAACCCTCTGCAGCCAATCAATAATAAAAGTGACCGGGTCAGCAACAAAACTCATCGGTTTTACCTCAGACAGACTTAATGCCAATCAAGGGCACCCTTGCGCCAGGCATAAGCCAGTCCGGCGGCAAGGATGAGAACAAACAGAACAGCCTCGATCACCCCAAACAGGAGAATCTTTTGATAAGCGACGGCAAACGGAAAGAGGAGGACAGTCTCTACATCAAAGATAAGAAAGATGAGTCCAAAAAGATAGTATTGTGCTTTGAATTGAATCTTTGAAGAGCCCACGGTCTCGATGCCGCATTCGTAAGTAGAAGTTTTAATCTTTCCGGTTTTACGTGGGGAAAGCAAACCAGCGATAAGGATGGCTGCCGCGGGAAGGAGAAACGCAATCGATAAAAAAATGACCAGATAAAACCACTCGTGTAGCATTGCTATCCCTCGGGTTCTTAAGATCAAAGTCACTAAAATTTTATCATATTCGTCTTTTTAATAAACTCTTTCGGAGGTCAATTCTCGAATTCCCTGAGCATTCTTTTCAGGAAAGGCCAAAATCCGGAGAAAGCCAGCATCAATACTCCCATGATCCCGGTCACACCCAACCCGATGCGTGCTTTGCGCATTTCCAGGCCGCGTAAAACCCGTGAATGAAGCGTTAGATCACGCGCCAGTAAAAGTTCATGGTCGTTGCCAGTTGATAGTGTGACCCATAAAGTTCCCGGGTAATCTGCCTGGATAAAGGCGGCCACCTGCCAGGTAAAAGTTACCTCGCCGTTCGACTGTACCGCCAGCCGTACCTCACCGCGCGGGTTGATCTGCTCGACAGCGGTTTCCAGCCTGGCGGTAAGCGCTACCGGGGAATTCCCTTGCGGGAGGTCGCTGAGCTGGAAGGACGCACTGATCTTGAGGGTGTCACCTGCCCACTGCCAGGCCGGGTAACGGATAGTAACCGAGCCAAGGGAATTGTTTGCGCTTGATAAGGGGATCATCACCTGCTCAAACGGAGGCGGTAACAGCGTGACGAACAGGCTGATGACAGCCAGACACAACACAATGATCCCCGACCATTTTATCCAACGCATAACCCGATTATACCCAGCAAAAAGCCGGTGAGGGCTGCTCACCGGCTGATCGTAGTCATGACCCGATTATTTTGTGACGTACACGTAAACCTGGTCGCCGTCTTCCTTGTCTTCAATCTCCACCTGGAAAGGCTCCCCGCGTTTGAGCGAAGCTTCAATCTCATCGACCATGCTGCCAATATCCATGCCGCGGACTTCAGCAGGCATATAGGATCCAAAGGTGCGAAAGACCCAACCTGCCAGTTGCAGCGGCAGCGGAATGCTCATGACAAGGTTCACGGACTTGCCCTTTCCGTGTTCGTGCACGCGTAAGTGCATCCAGGGGGATTCCATCAGGATGATACCGAAGACGAGGAACACCAACCCGATCAATAGCGGGATCCAGGACAGCCAGAATCCCCAGCCCGGGCCGGACTTCTGATATCCCAGGTACATCCACCAGATACTGAAACCGGTCAGTACAAGGCCGCCTACCAGGATCATGCTCCAGGCAGCTTTCCAGCAGCTGGAGACCTGCGGAATCTGTGCCGGAGCAGGCTCAGCCGGCGCTGCTTCTTCAGGTTCCAGGGGTTGTTTCGCTGCCCGGACAGCAGCTCTTTCCAGGATACCGATCAGGTCAGCTCCTTCTTCCACGGAAAGGGTGCCATCTTCCACTTTCTTCAAGATCTCAAGCTTGCTTTCGTCTTTGGTCATGTCAGGGGTCCTTTATTTTTCCAAAGCATTTAACAATTTTTCTGCTTCTTCTACAGTGATCTTCTTGTCCTGAAGCATCTTCAGGACCAGCATGCGTTCTTCGTCCGATGGGCCGCTCCTGGGCTTTTCCGCTTGTACAGGATGGTCGAAGGCAAAGCCCACAAAGCGTTTCTTCTCGTCACCTGAAGTTTTTTCCTCCACCTTGCGCATGGCGCGATCGATCTTTGACCGCACCTTGTCATTGATCGCCCCGGAGGTCTGCGAGACGCGCGCCAGGGTTTCAGAAGCCATTCCCAGGCTTTCGCGGATGCGCTCTTCCAGTTCGATGCCAAAATCCTTCCAGTTATCAGAAATGTCCTGGAAAACATCTTCGAAGTCGGATTCCGAGGACTTATGGTCAGTTACCTGAATATCTCCGCCAGCCTGCAGGCGTACCGGTTGGCCTCCTTCGCCCAGCAGCAGCGACCATTGCCGCTGCTCGCTTTCGAGGGCCTGGTCGCCCACGTGCACGGTGATATCCTCCCCGCCGCTGACAAGCTCCAGGTTCCCCGTGGCTTCCGGCGTGACGATCAAAGTCAGGTCACCGCCTGCCCTGGCGGAAATGACGGGCAGGTCCGGTTTCATGCTGGCAAGTTCGATATCTCCTCCGGCTGATAGATCGACTGGTCCATTGATTTCCAGCAACACAACATCCCCGCCAATATTTGCGGAAGTGATCCCGTCGAAGGCCTCCCCGTGCAAATCCCCCCCTACGCGCGCGGATTCCAGGGTGCCGCTCACACCTCGAAAGGTCAGGTCGCCCCCTACTGTTTCAATGGAAGCTCCGGCAAGAGACTGCAGCGCCAGGTCGCCGCCCACTTTTCCGATGATCACCCGCGTTTTCAAACCGCTGACGGAGGCATCCCCACCGACCTTCTCGATCATCACCTGCATGGTATCCGGCAGGATCAACCGGCAATCTGTGGAAGCTTTGATCTCCATGCCCCCATTCACTTCATTAATCTTTAATGTCTCTCCACCGCGCACAATTGCAGAAAGGAATTTGTCCTGGCTGCCTTCAATATCCAGGTCAGCCATGGCTTTCACGTTCAATTTGCTGTCCGGTTTGACCGGAATTGTGGTCTGTTTCATTCGACCTCTTTTCTTTTATCTGTGTTATACATTTACATAAAGATAATACCCATATTTATTAAATTTGTCAATATACAATATTGATATTATTTATTTTATTACAGAATTTATTAAATATTTTTGATTTTCATATGAACTATTTATGCTTCCTTTTGCGCGACTGCTAGTTAAGTTATACTAGGGGAAACAATTCTAAAGAGGTGACATGATGAAATTTCCAAATATTGGCTTATTACTCTTATTGAGCGGATTTGCTGCCATTTTATCCGCCTGTTCTGGCGGAGCCGCGCCCGTTTACATTGAAGGAGATGAACGTGTCAGTGTAGCTGCCGCAGTCGATCCGCTGGCGGCCAACATTGTGGACGCCATCGCAGCGGCGGATTACACTGCATTCACGAAAGATTTCGACGCTGCCATGCAAAAAGCCCTGACCCAGGAAAAATTTGACCAGATCACGGGAATATACGGAAAGTTAGGCAAAGCCGACTCAATTGACCTGGTCAACGTCGAGGACAAGGACACATATTACGGGGTCAATTACAAGGTGGTTTACCCAGCTCAATCTGTAAATATGCTGCTGGTGGTGGCTAAGGACGTGACGGATCAGGTGACCGGTCTGTGGTTCAAATAGCCCGGTCAGACAGCTTCTCAAGAGTTGAATTATTTAGAATAAGTTATATACTGGCATTAAGGGAGCGCAGAAGGAAACACCCTAGGAGATCCTGCACATAAAAAGGAGTTGAGTAATGAAACTGACACCCCCGAAATTCATCACCTGGTTGATCGCTCTTGCATTGCTTGTTCTGGCGCTGATCGGAGTTCTAACTGGAAACGGCTTCCTGGCCAAGTATGATTTCTGGTTTGCGTTTGCGTCTGCTGCGCTATTAATCCTCGCTACAATGGTCAAGGGACTTTAATTCTACCCTGCAGTTTGTCATAGGTACTCATTTCCTTTCTGCATTCCTGTATATAAAAAGTCCGGGTAAACCGGACTTTCTTATTATCCAGAGAAACTCCTATGCAAGACGCCGCCTGGAAATCAACGCGATCACCAACGCCATCGGTGCCAGGATCACGCTTCCGCATATCGGTAATCCCTTCTTTCCAGACTCCGTTGTAACCGGAACAGGGGTAACCTCACCAACTGGTGTGACGCTGTTCGATTCAGTAGGAATAGGTGTGTTGGCGGCAGCCTGCGTGGGGTCAGGCAGCGGTGTTTCCGTCCAAGGGATCGGGATGATATCAGTGGGCGTGGCCACCGGGGTCTGCGTCAGCCAGGGATAGGCGAAATAAGCACCGTCGCCTTGAATCATGCCCTCCGGAAAGAGCGAAGAGATGGTCAAGGCGTACTCCTGCACAGTTGCGTCATACGGTGACAGCTCCAGGGCGCGTTTGATCTCCTGGATGGCTTTGACCTGCAATGGGATAGTATTGATCCCCTCAAAACTGGCGTAGTACGAGTAAAACCCCAGCAGATCGGCGTAGCCCGCGTGCCAAAGCGCATCATTCGGTTTGAGCTCGAGCGCCCTGGAATACGCTTCGTCGCTCAGGCGGAACAACTCCTGCGCACCCGCGTCATTCTTGAGTTCCCACATGCGGAACCCCCGCCTGCCGTGGGAACTGAAGATCAACCCTTTGTAAGCCCGGCCCAGCCTGCCCCAGGCTTCTCCGTCCCTTGGATTCTTTTCAATATTGGCTTTCTCATTCAGGACCTTCTGCCATTCGATCGGAGCAACCATTGTGACCGTGACATTGTTCTCTGCGGTTGGCTCCAAATCCTCATAATGCCAGGTCATTTGCTTCCCTTGCAATTTGCCAGTGTGCTGGCAAAGCGGGTTGTCGAGGTTACACTGCAGCACGTTCAGTTCGCTGACCTGGTACGGGAAATTCACCAGCAAGTCAACGCTGCCGATGGTATCCTTCCAGCCCGCGCCGGTGGAGAAGACATAATTGAACCAGATGAACTGGTTTTCGCCCACCGCCTGGGCAGTGTAACTAACCACGATATTCACGTTCTGTTGCACTGGAAATGTCACGTCAAACTCGATCCAGGGTACCACCCCGCTATCCCAGTTGGGATCAGGTCCGCTGGTTTCGCGCAACGAAACCAGGTGACCATCCACGCGCACCGAAAGGTCTTTAATGGTGGGCATACCTCCCCAACCATCACTGGCGCCGATGGGATAGCGCACGGCCATTTTCTCTTCCTTATCACCCAAGTTGCGCATGGTGAAGTCGGCTTTCACTTTGGCCAATCCCATCACATCGGACGGGTATTTGGCCAGGATATCCAGCGTGACCGTCTCAGCCATCATGCGCACCTGTGTGCCTTCGCCGCCGGGTGAGGGATTGGAAACTGGCACCTGGTCCGGCGGGGCAATATCTGCCAACACCGGTGAGGGCATGAACAACAGAACGATCAACATCGCCAAAACCACTAACCGTTTCATTTTGCCTCTGCTTTCCGCCAGGATTGCGATCACGATCG
>DAONEZ010000089.1:0-6837 GCA_035403345.1 Anaerolineaceae bacterium | reverse complement strand
ATCCCCGGCTGCGGTGGAAAAGTTGCCCTCACGCGCGGCCCGCTGGTGTACTGCCTGGAAAGCCCCGACAACCCGGCGGAAATCTTCAGGGCGCGGATCGACCCTCGCACGCTACATTACGAGTACAGGCAGGGGTTTATAGGGGGAACTGGTGTAGTTGAGGGAATCTCAACTAAGGGGGAGGTTTTCCGCTGGATCCCGTACTTCCTGTGGGGCAACCGCGGAGCGTCAAAAATGACCGTATTTTTTAATACGGAAGTGAATTAACGCACCAGGGCGTCCGTCATACGCGCCACGCGCGCCATCACTTCCACATCGTGTACGCGGATGATGTCCGCGCCGCGCGCAATGCCGATGGCGCACACGGCTGCGGTGCCTTCCACGCGTTCTTCAGGCGGCAGGTTAAGCGTATAGCCGATAAAGGATTTACGCGACGGTCCCAACAGGACGGGATATCCCAGCTCCCTGATCTCCCCCAGCCGGTTGACCAGTTCGAGGTTCTGCTCCACGCTCTTGCCAAAGCCAATGCCGGGATCAAGAATAATCTGTTCGTCACGCACACCGGCAGCGCGTGCCAGGGCAACACTCTCCAAAAGCTCACGTTTTACATCCTCGACCAGGTCGGCGTATGCAGCCCCCAGGTAACGGCCTCCCAGCCTCTCCTGCAGCTCCACATGCGCAGGCTGGCTGCGGTTGTGCATCAGGACGAGCGGCGCACCACTTCGGGCAGCCACCCCCGCCATGTCAACATCGGCACGCAGCGCCCACACATCATTGATCCAATTCGCGCCGTGCCTGAGGGCAGCCTCAGCCACTTCGGCTTTGTACGTGTCCACCGACAACAGGCAGTTCACCCCGCTATTCACCAGGGCATCTATCACCGGCAGGATGCGGGCCAGTTCCTCCCCGGCATCGACCGGGTTGGAACCGGGGCGCGTGCTTTCTCCGCCGATATCCAGGATGTCTGCACCGGCGTCGCAAAAGCGTTCGGCTTGCTCCAGGGCGGCTTTCACGGTATCTGCTGCGGAGAGCAGTCCATCTCCCGAAAAGCTGTCGGGGGTGACGTTAAGAATTCCCATCACGTAGGTTTTTTTGCCAAACTCGAGGAAAGGATTCATCGGGTACTCATCTGATTACGGGTAGATCGAGATTCCGCTGGGGTCGAGGTTGTCAAGTACTTCTATTACCGGCTCATGCGTCCCCGGGATGACCAGGTCTGGCGCGAGCTGAGCCAGTGGCAACATGACGAATACGCGCTCGAGCATGCGCGGATGGGGTACCTGCAGACGCTCCGTTTGGATCTGCTCATCGCCATAGAGCAGGATGTCCAGGTCGATCAGGCGCGGGCCGTAGCGCACGGAAGGCTCGCGTCCCATCTCAGTCTCGATCGCTTTTAGAAAATCCAGCAGTTCCTCCGGTGCGAGTTGCGTGGTGCCTTTAATGACCTGGTTTAAGAAAAGCGGCTGATCCCGCACACCCCATGGGATAGTCTCAAAAACATCGGATTGCTCGGTCACCTGCACCTGTGGCTGCAGCAATTCCAGCGCGTGGGTAAGGTTGGCCATCCTGTCGCCTAAATTTGTTCCCAAAGCAATGAAAACCGTGACCTTCGTTTCCATCGGTTATCTGCCTCTCACGGCGTTGATCAGGTCCGCCAACAGTCCGTAGGCGGTAGTCTCCGGACCGGGGTTGCTTTCCAGGATGCCCAGCCCGGGCAGGGTGTCCATCTCAAATTGAACGAAGGAGCTGGTGCCGTTGATGCTGTAAAGCGGGCTGGAGGGCATCACGCGCTGGGGTTGCACCCGGGCGTGGACACCGCTTTCACCTCTGCGCGCAGAACACACCAGTTTCCAGCGTTCGCCAGCTTGCAGCGCTTCGCTGATCATCTGCGGAGTAATGCCGCGAATGCCTTCCCGCTGCACCTGGTCAGGGGTCAGGGGAACACCCATCAGCACGGTGCTGAGTGCAGCCACCTTGATGGCGGCGTCCCAACCGTCAATATCTGCGCTGGGGTCTGTCTCAGTGATACCGATCGACCTGCCGTATTCCACCGCTTCCTCGAAGGTCTTACCGCCTTCCATCATCTCGATGAGCAGGTTCGTACAGGAGTTGAGGATTCCGTGGAAACCCTTGAGTTCCGCTGCCGGCAAGGGGCCGCGGAAGAGCGAGAAAATGGGTGCGCCGTCCATCACTGCGGACTCGAATAGAAAGCGATGATTGTGTTCCTGTGCCAGTCGGGTTAATTGGTCATAACCGTATACCACCGGTCCCTTGTTGGCGGTGATGGCATGCATGCCGCATTCCAGGGCTGTGCGTAAATGATCAAGTGCTGGTTGACCGGTGTGGTGGTTGACGGGCGAATTCTCGAACAGCACATCAGCGGGCACTGTTTTTATGAATTCCTGGATGGATAACGCCGAGGTTGAACCATTGAGTGTGGCCAGATTACCCCCGGTACGTACAAGTTGGATGGCAGCATGAATATCCACCCCCTCCGTGTGGATCACTTTTCCATGACTACCAGTGGCAATTCCTGTAATACGCGTTGAAAAACCAAACTCCTTTTGCAGCACTTCCTGTTTCTTTTCCAATAGTAGCGCCAGGGCTTGCCCCACGTTCCCGAACCCAACCAATGCCAATTGATATTCCCGCATGTGCACTCCTTGACTTTATTGCAGTTGACCGTCGACCCATGTGACCTTTTCCACGGGATGATCCTCATGCAATAGCTGCGCGATCAGCCTGTGGAAGGTCTCCTGGTCGCCGGAGGTCAGGAATTCCACCTCGCCGCGTCCGGGTCCCGGGCAGAGCAGTCCGTTAGCCGAGAGCAGGCGCCGTACCTGGCGGGCGATGGCAGGAGCGGGATCGATGACGCGCACATCCGGTCCAGTGATCTGCTGGATGAGGGGAATGACGAATGGGTAATGCGTGCAGCCCATGACGATGGTGTCGGCTCCAGCAGCCAGCATGGGGGATAACGCCTTTTCCAGGATCACGCGCGTGCGTTCTCCCTCCAGGTCGCCCTGCTCAATTTGAGCGACCAGTCCGGGGCAGGGATCCTGCAGAACGGTCACGCCCCCGGCAAAGCGCTCCACGACCGAGGCATACATCTCCGTGTGGAAGGTGGCTTCAGTGGCCAATACGCCCACCACTCCGCTGTGGGTTTGTTCCGCGGCGGGTTTCACTGCCGGTTCCATGCCGACAAAGGGAGTGTCCGGGAAGTGCTCGCGCAGCATTTTGAGAGCAGCCACTGAGGCGGTGTTGCAGGCCACAGTGACAAGCTTTGCGCCGCGATACAGCAAATAATGGGTGATCTCGTGGGAAAATGCGCGAACCTCTTCGATGGGGCGCACGCCGTAGGGCACGTGGGCCTGGTCGGCCAGGTAGATGACAGGTTGCGCGGGTAACATGGCACGGATGGCGCGCAAGACACTCAATCCGCCCACCCCGGAATCAAATACGCCGATGCAGTTTTCAGCGTCCATGCTTTCCTCCTGACGGATCAGGCAGTGGATTTAATGAAACTTTCAAATATGCGCCTGTGTTCCGGCCTATGCGGCAGGTTTTCCGGGTGCCATTGCACCGCCTGGAAGAATCGCCCGCCGGGCAGCTCGAATGCTTCAATTAAACCATCACTTGCGCTGGCTGTCACCTGCAGCCCATCCGCCAGGTTGCGCACTGCCTGGTGGTGGCGGCTGTTCACGCGCACGTGCTCAGAGCCTAGGATCTGGAATAGCCGGGAGTGTGTTTCAACGGTCACTTCGTGAGCATCTGATTCCAGGGTGCTGTGATTAATCTTAGAAGAGCGCTGCGTGGGGATGTCCGTGTAAAGGCTGCCGCCCAGGGCGACGTTCAAGAGTTGGAAGCCGCGGCAGATACCCAGAATGGGTAGTTCAGACGCCAGCGCGAGCTTTGCAAGTGCCAACTCAAGCGTATCGCGTCCTTTTGAGATGCCGTGGGAATAGTAGTCGTTCTGAACTCCGTAGTGAATTGGATCAATATCTCCGCCTCCGGAGAACAGGAGACCGTCGAGTTTTCCAAGCAGGTCAGCCAGGTCAGAGAGCGGGTATTCATTAGGGATGAGCAGTGGCAGCCCGCCGGCTTTTGAGATGGCTTCTGCGTATGCAGAAGGAATGGCGTCCTTGTGTTTTTCAACATCATCTGTCAACTTGCTGACTGTAATGCCAATAACTGGTTTCATTGTTCTCCTCCCGCTTATTATATATAGAAAAGGGCGCAACCCGGCGTTGGTTGCACCCTGAGGTCATCGCATTGCTGCGATTAATTGAACTTTTGTTTGAGGCGGGCGCTCTTGCCGGAGCGTTCGCGCAGGAAGTACAGGCGGGAACGGCGGACTTTGCCGTGGCGCTCGACCACTACCTTGTCGATGCGCGGGGAGCGCAGCAGGAAGGTGCGCTCAACGCCGATACCGTTGGTCGCCACGCGGCGGACGGTAAAGGTGGAGTCATTGCCGTTGTTGTGCATATACAGGACAACCCCTTTGAATTCCTGGATACGCTCGCGGTTGCCTTCTTTGATCTTCACATGAACGCTGACAGAATCACCGGTCTTGAGTTCCGGGATATTCGGATTCACGGGGGCATCGTATGCTTTTAATATGTCGCTCATCATTCACCTACTCAATATAGTCATGCGGCCTTCTCGGCGCGAAGAGAGATTATAACACAATCTCTACCCATTACAAGGAAAAGCTGCAAATCACCTGTCGGAAATTGTGACAAAAACCGCCTCATCTTGAGTACAATCAATGAGACTTCAACAATACCATAAAAACTTTGAGGAACCCGTGAACTTTATTGCTGTGGATATTGGCGGTTCCCGCATGCGGGCAGCATTATACCCTGAATCCGGTCTTGACGCATTTCAGCTCCAGGTCATTCCAACCCGCGGAGAGGGAACGACACTGGAGCGCTTGGAGGGGTTGATCGGGTCCATCTGGCCCCAAGATCAACAGGTGTCTGGCATTGGACTGGCAGTAGCCGGACTGGTGGATGGGGGTTCAGGCGTGATCCGGCGCGTGGTGAATATCCCCAATTGGGACGGATTGACCCTGGCAGAGCTACTGGCTGCCCGGTTTCGCGTACCTGTGCGCATGGACAACGACGCCAACCTGGCGGCTTTGGCTGAATTTCAGTACGGCGCGGGACGCGGACATGAGAACATGCTCTACCTGACCATCAGCACCGGCATCGGTGCCGGGGTGATCATCAACGAACGGTTGTTGACCGGGGAGGGCGGTCTGGCCGGGGAGATCGGCCACATCACCGTCCAGCCCGGCGGACCCTTGTGCAGTTGCGGGCAGCGCGGTCACTTGGAAGCCATCTGTTCAGGGCCGGCGATCGTCCGTTATGTCCTTGAAGGGATTCGAGCAGGCAGGTCTTCACTCCTCATAGGCGCAGAACCGGGGATGGATGCCAGCCGGGTGGCGGAGGCTGCCAGGCAGGGCGATGAACTGTGCCTCGAAGCATTCCACACCGCTGGAAGCGTGCTGGGGCGAGCGCTGGCAGACCTGCTGCACATCTTCAATCCGGGTGCGGTCATATTGGGCGGCGGGGTCGTCCAGGCAGGTAGCCTGCTGCTGGAGCCGCTGGAAGCGTCACTGCGCGAAAACGTGCTATCGGATGATTATCTTCACGGCTTGATGCTGACCACAGCGCAGTTGGGAGACAATGCGGGGTTACTGGGCGCGCTGGCGTTGGCGAGGAGCTAAGTTACGAGGTTAGGAGCTGACCAAGGGCAGGATGAACTTTGAAATGGAAGTATCGTCCACCACAGGGGGGATATCCTTGTGGAGTGACCACAATTCGGTGTGCGTGAGCTGCCTGCCGGGTCGGAGCTCCTGCAGGGGTCCCAGGCTCTCCAATTCCAGGATATCGCCGTTGGTATAAACCTCGAAATTGCATCCGAAATCCGGGTATGCAGCATCCGGCTCATACGGGAAGCGCTTGATGAACACCTGGTTTCCCAGTTGACTGGCTGCCCATCCATAACGATTGATCAGCCCGGCTTTCTGTGGAGAGGACTTGGCGGGGTCCTGGTGCAACAGGATATAGTCCCTGCCCCACGTCCAGCGCGGATCAGACATATCCGTATATTTCCACAACGCGAAGGCGTGCGTCGGCAGCAACTCAACCGAGTGTTCCAGGTTGTGCGGTAGGATGGCCAGGCTGTTGGCATGCATCACGGAAAGCGCCCAGGGTGCCAGGGTCAGCGAATCACTGCCGTTGTTTTCCAGGATGTGGGTAACCCTCACATTGTTTGTTTCCCCTGCAATCGAAACTTCTATCAGTTTTTGCAGCCTGCTTTTCTCACGCGGAGGGATGAATCGCACGCAATCACCGGTGGTCTGTACCTCGACAGGGGAGTTGTCCGGGGCGTAGGTGAGTTCCCAGGTCTCAGGCGAAACCCAGAAGCGGTGTCCGCCGTAAGTTTTCCACTCTTCTCCGCCAATTTCTCCCATCTGCTGCGGATTTTCGTAAAAAAGGTTACCACCTCCGGTAAAACCGCAAAAAATAATGCGCGGGCCTACCTCGGCAGTCACGACCAGCCGGATGGTTTTGTTCGATAACTCGATGCAGCGCTTCCAACCCTGGTATTCGATCTGGTTTACATTCATCATATCAGCCTGTAACAAAGGATTTTGATGCCTAATTATACAGAAAAGAATCGCATGCCGACAGTGCTCTGCCTGTGGTTATTTTTCAGGTAAAATTGACCCATATTATGGACAAACAAGGAACAAGATGACACGCAAAGTTGCTTCAGTATTGTTCGCAATTACCTTATTGTTGATCCTGCTTTCCCCTGCCCGCAGCA
>DAONEZ010000088.1:0-6888 GCA_035403345.1 Anaerolineaceae bacterium | reverse complement strand
TCTGGAAAGTTCCCATCCTGGCAGCCGAGATCCAGGAGCTGATGCAGGAAAACATCGCCCAGATCCACCTGTTCGAGGGCGTGGATGACCTGCTGCGGGAGCTTTCCCGGCAGGGCGTGAAGATCGCAGTGGTCTCTTCCAATGCACTGAAGAATGTTAAGGAAGTATTGGGTGAGGAATTAGCCGGGCTGGTATCCTTTTTTGAGTGCGGCGTATCCATGTTCGGAAAAGCGGAGAAGTTAACCAGAGTCGTCAAAGCCAGCGGATTGGCTTCCGCCCAGGCGCTGAGCATTGGAGATGAGATCCGCGACATCGAAGCCGCGCGCAAAGCCGGCATCCCCTGCGCGGCTGTCAGTTGGGGTTTCTCCAGCCGCACCGTACTGGAAAGCCTTCAACCGGATCACCTGTTCGATATCATCGAGCAGATCCATAAGGTGTTTGAACCCGAACGGAAATAACAAGAATCGTGAATATCACTCAGGCAGTAATCAGTAATTTGAAATCAGGGAAAATCGGCGCACCAACCGATTTTTACTGATCACTACTCACTAAGCACAGTTCTTCTATTTCAATCCCAATTTCTCCCCCCTCAATAGCACCCCCTCCAGTTCAGCCTGGCGTTTGGCACGGGTACCCTCGCCCTTGGCGCTCAACACATAGCCGGCATACTGGCGCTGCATGGACGGCGCAAGCGCGAGGTAACTTCCTTTCGTCTCCGCGGATAGTCTTTCCAAAAGTTCCACACGCCAGGTCTCCATCTGCTCCTTGCGTGAGGCTCCGCTGGGCGCGGGGTTGAGTGTTGCCTCGGCGAACAACTCCTGCCCGGCCGGGGTCATGCGCCCCTGATCAACCATCTTTTGCGCGCGTCGTACGTTCACCTCCGACCACTTGCTGCCGGACTTGCGCGGGGTGAACTTGCGCAGGTGGCTCCCGGCGTCGCGTGCCTTGATCAGGCTGTCCACCCAGCCAAAGCACAACGCTTCCTCGACCGATTCCTCATAATCCAAGCTGGGTTTGCCCGAGCCGGCCTTGTAGAAAAGCAGCCAAACTTCGTTACAGGTCTGGTAATGCTCCTCCAGCCAGGCATGCCATTCCTCAAGATTGCGTGCGTAGAATTCATTCATTACGAATAATTTTAGCGCATATATACGGGTGGGATTCGATGTGTAAAAACATGTCCCTTCCGCCCTCACCCCAAACCCCTTTCCCAAAATCGGGAGAGGGGCTTTGCTCGTTGTTTGTCTAAATGCTTGGTAAACTTAAATTTATATTATGTTGTTTTCATGAGCTAATTCACCCTCTCTCCCAAGGCTGGGATAGAGGTGCCTTTCACAACCGGTTTTTTCCCTCTCCCATTTATGGGAGAGGGACCAAGGGTGAGGGTCACAAGTATGTACATATACATAAATCATTTGCTCTTTGAAGTAAAATGAACTCACCAATAGTGTTAAGGAGACGACCTTATGGAATATCGATTTTTAGGCAATACCGGAATACAGGTTAGCGCCATCTCACTGGGTTCCTGGGTCACCTTCCATACCCAGGTGGGCGTGGATGCCGCCGTGGAAGCCATGTCTGCCGCTTATGCCGCCGGGGTGAACTTCTTCGACAACGCCGAGGTGTACGCCGGCGGGAAATCCGAGGAGGTGATGGGGGCTGCGCTCAAGAAGCTCGGATGGCGGCGCGGCAGTTACCTGGTGTCCACCAAGGTCTATTTCGGCATCAACCGCGGGATCAACGAACAGAATACACTCAATCGCAAGCGCCTAATCGAAGCCATCAACGGCTCGCTGCAGCGCCTGCAGCTTGATTATGTTGACCTGCTCTACTGCCACCGCTCGGACAGCACCACCCCCATCGAAGAGACGGTGTGGGCCATGCACAACATCATCGAGTGGGGCAAGGCGCTCTATTGGGGCACCTCCGAGTGGTCCGCGGCTGAGATCGTGGCGGCCATCGAGATCGCTGAAAAGCATCACCTGCACAAGCCGGTGGTCGAACAGCCGCAGTACAACCTGCTATGGCGCGACCGCATGGAAAAGGAGTACGCCCGTCTGTTCCAGGACTACAAGTACGGCACCACCATCTTCAGCCCGCTGGGCGGCGGGCTGCTGACCGGCAAGTATCAGAACGGCATCCCGGCCGATTCCCGCGGCGCGCTGGAAGGCTACGAGTGGCTGCGCGATCGTTTCACCAACGAGCAGGTGCTGCAAAAGGTGCAGCAATTGGGGAATTTCGCCGCCGAGATCGGGCTCTCCCTGCCGCACCTGGCACTGGCGTGGGTGTTGAAGAACCCCAACGTGAGCAGCGCCATCACCGGCGCCAGCCGCCTGGAGCAGCTGCAGAGCAACCTGAAGGCGCTGGACGCGTTGCCCAAACTGACCCCGGACGCGATGGCACGTATTGAGGAAATCCTGGGAAATTACGAACGCAATTTAAATTAGATTCTGGTCCATCCCGATGCAGGAGCACCACAGTTGAAGAATTGTGGTGCTCTTATTGTAAAATGAGAGCAAGCCATTCTTTCTGGAGGTTTCAATGGACCCGCTCTCCCTCGACAGCATCGGTCATTATTCCCTGGAATGGGTCAAGCGTTTTTACGAGCAAACCGGCATCTGGTGGGGCGCTGATCCGCAGGATGAGGGCACCCATGCGCAGCGCGTGGAGATCATCGCGCGCCTGGTTGGGTCCGGACCGCTGGATATTCTCGACCTCGGCACTGGTCCCGGCGCAACGGCTGCTGCCATGGCGGACGCGGGTCACCGCGTGACCGCGGTCGAATTCTCTGCCAGCCGCTCCGCTTTTGCCCGCCAACTGGCCGCCCAGCCGCACAAGGGCAGCCTCACTGTGCTCGAAGCCGATTTTTACACCCTGGATCTCAATCAGCAATTCGACCTGGTGACCTACTGGGACGGCTTCGGCGTGGGTACGGATGCCGACCAGCGCAGGCTATTAGTTCGCGTTGCCCGCGAGTGGCTAAAACCTCAAGGCTGCCTGCTAATGGACGTGTTCAACCCGTTCAAAGCTGCCCTGGATAACGGACACGAGGAGGTGTTGGAGCCTTTGCCGGGTGTCGACGGTTCGGTAAAAATGATCAACCGGCATTACTTTGACCCCGAAAACTCGCGCTGGATCGACGAATGGCAGCCGGTGGACCACCCCGACCAGGCCCTTGCCCAGACCCTGCGGTGTTACAGCCCGGTTGACCTGCAATTGCTGCTGGAGGACACCGGCCTGGAAATCGTGCACATGGAATCAGAAGGCAGGCTGATCCCATTGGGAGCCAACCTGGTCAGAAAGGGTGACTCGATCCTGACCGATTGGTGCTACCTGGTGAAGCTCAAGAAAAAACCTTAAGCCTGATACTCCTGCTTACTTTTTTTCGTCACTCTCTAACCCTTGCACTCAAAAATACACTAAAATTGCTCCATCATGGAATGGACGAATTACGTCATTGCTGCGCTGGGTGCCTTCGTCGCCGGAGCCATCAACGCCCTGGCAGGCGGCGGAACGCTGATCACCTTTCCGCTGCTGGTTGCGCTGGGCCTCCCGCCGGTTTCCGCCAACATCACCAACACGCTTGTGCTCATCCCCGGTTACCTGGGTGGGGTCTACGCCCAGCGGGAAGACCTAAGCGGTCAAAAAAATCGACTATGGCCGTTGCTGGTGGTAGCTGCCGTTGGCGGGTTGCTGGGTGGTATCCTGCTGATGTTCACCACCGAAAAATTTTTTGCCCGCATTGTCCCCTTTCTGGTGCTCCTGGCCACCCTGCTGCTGGCAATCGGCGATCCGCTGCGCAACTGGCTGCAGCGCCGGTCGAAGGTCAGCGCACACAGGCATGAGATGGCGGCGGCGCTTTTCCCTGTGCTGCTTGCCGGTATCTACGGCGGCTACTTTGGCGGGGTAATGAGCGTGATCGTACTGGCTATTCTGGGGTTGTGTTTCAATGACTCGCTCACCCGCCTCAATGCACTCAAGCAGGCGATTGCCTTCGCTGCCAACATCATGGCTGCCATCCTGTTTGTTTTTTCCGGCAAAGTAGTGTGGGGCATCGGGATTGTCATGGCTGCTGCTGCGTTATTGGGGGGAACTGCCGGCGGACGACTGGCAGGTCGGGTAAAGCCGGAAGTACTGCGATGGATCGTGGTGGGGATCGGGGTCACCGTCGCGGTTATTTATTTCGTGAAATAATTAAATACAGAGGGAGAACAGCATGAGAAAACTCGTTGACCTGGCACGCATTCACCTGGGCATACTGGCAGGCGAGATCGGCGAGCGCCCGGTGGGCAGCGCCAACAACCGCAAAGCCACCGGTTATTGCGCGGAAGTGCTGCGCAAGACCGGTTACGAAGTGCAAACTCCCGAATTTGACTGCCTGCATTGGGAGGGAATAGGCGCTGACTGCTCCTGCGCCGGCCGGAAATTCGCGGTGCTCCCCTCGCCTTATTCGAACGGATGTGACCTGGAAGCCCCCCTGCATGTGGTGCGCACCCTGTCAGACCTGCAGACTTGCTCCTACGCCGGGCAGGTGCTGCTGGTGGCGGGAGACCTTGCCGCTGAACAACTGATGCCCAAGGGTTACCCTTATTACAACCCCGAGGCCCACCAACTGATCGTCGGGTTACTGGAGCAAAAAGCCCCGGCCGTCATTATCGCGGCCACGGAGCGCAACCCGGAACTGGCGGGGGCGGTCTATCCCTTCCCGCTCATTGAAGACGGCAACTTCGAGATTCCTTCGGTGTACACCACGGATATCACCGGCGTGGAGCTGGCGAAGCTGGCGGGACGAGTTGTAAAGCTGACCAGCCGGGCCGTACGCATCCCCTCCACGGCCTGCAACGTGATCGCGCGTAAACCCGGCTACCCGCAGAAGAAGGTCGTGCTGTGTGCACATGTGGACACCAAAATTGGTACCCCCGGCGCACTGGACAACGCCGCCGGTGTGACCACCCTGCTGCTGACGGCCGAACTATTGAAGAAAGAAGCGCTCGACAACCAGGTGGAATTCCTGGTGATGAACGGCGAGGATTACTACGGGGCCAATGGCGAAAAGCATTGGATGACACAAAACGAAGGTCAACTCAACCGCATTGCTTCCTTCATCAACCTGGACGCATTAGGTTACCGCAAGGGACGCACCGCTTTTTCCTTTTACAACCAGCCGGAAGAGAAACTGACGAACATGAGGGAGGTGCTCACCCAATTCCCGGGCATTTGCGAGGGAGAGCCCTGGTACCAGAGCGACCACGCCGTGCTGGTCATGCAGGGCATCCCGGCTGCGGCGGTCACCAGCGAATTCATCGTTGAGACCATGCAGAAATACACCCACACCAGCAAGGACGTGGTCAGGCTGGTGGACGTGCACCGCCTGGTGGAGGCCGCCCATGCGCTCACGGCGCTGATAAAGGGGCTGGAGAGCCTGCCCGGCTGATCCCTGTCACCTGCTCTCACTGGCAGGAAAAAGGCTCTGTCAGCAGGCGGTATTCCTTGGTCTGCTTGTTGAATTCGTAGGATAAATCTTCCAGCAGCGGGTAGCTCGTCCCGAAGAAATGGTTGAATACCACGCGGAAGCTGTTGACTGGTGAAATGGTGTTGGAAAGGCCTGCGTCGCCTTCCCCGCCCAGGTAATAGGCATTCAGGATGGAAAACTCGGCATTGATGGTGGCCAGCCGCGGCAGGCCATGATCCCCCTGCAGGATGATGACCGGGGGTGTGGAGCTGTTGGCGATAAGCTCGCGCACAATGGCCAGCACGCGCTGATCCAGGTAGCGCAGCTCGCCCACGTAGGCCTTTTCAAAGCCACCACCCTTGTATTCCTGGTCATTGGTCATATTGAACGGGGTGCGCCGCACGATCGTGCTGCCGTCCTCGTTGAACACGAAGGGGTCATGCGGAGCCAGGATGTGTGCGAACACGAACTTGGGTCCCGGTTCAGCCGCCAGGGTCGGCAGCGTCTCCAGGGTATAAAGGATGCGCTCGCGGTACTGCACGAAAGGCGCATCGATCAGGTACTGCATTCTTTGAGATAACTGTGCACGGTACTCATACAGGATCTGCCCGGCAGACACCTGCATGATCAGGCTCTCGAAGGGTGTGATGCCCGGGTAGGTCAGCCAGTCCAGCGTGCTGGCAACCGGTGCCAGGAAGGTATCCGCATGGGCGAGGTTGGTGAACTTGTAACCCGACTCGAAATTGTAGATCCTGTACCCGGCATCCACCAGGGCGCGCTGCACGCGGTTATTCATCAACAGGGGATATAACTCGGTGGTATCGGTGGAGTCCGTGAGCGCCTGCAGGTAATCCATGTTCAAGGAGGACGTAATCGAGCGCTGCGTGCCGGGGTAATTGCTCTGGCTGCAGGGTGCCACGAAAAAGCCCAGTTGCTCGAGCTCCTGCGTGAACCCGCTTAGTTTGAAATCCAGGACATTGCTGACAACATTGTCATTGGTGTGCATGTCCAGGATGATGTAATAGATATCCGGCTGGACCGGACCAGTCTGCAGCGGTTGTTCCACTTGCGGCAGGGCTGCGCGGTTATTGCCCTCCTCGCGCGCCCGGGTGAGGGCATATCCGCCCATACTGAGGAGCGGAAAGAGCACCAGCAGGAGCGAGACGAGATTGCCCGCCAGCGCAAGGGTAGCCAACAGCTTTGTTTGGGCTTTGCGCAGCAGCAGCGTAACCAGCAACAGCACCGCAATCAAGAGCAACAACGTGGCCGGAACTAAAACCCGGTGGCGTCCCAACTCCAATCCAAACAGGCTGGACTCGCGCAGCGCACGGTAGATCGGTGCATATAATTTAAAGAAGACCAGGAAAAAGGTCAGCAGCAGGAACAGGGCAACCATGGCAGCTTTACGCGAATCACGCGTGGCCACCAGACCTGCCAGG
>DAONEZ010000087.1:0-6912 GCA_035403345.1 Anaerolineaceae bacterium | reverse complement strand
GATCGGTCGCTTAATGAGCGGTTACGATCTGGAAAGTAAATGATCGAGGAGAGAGCGATAAGATGACACAGATAAAAAAGATCTTTCCTTACCTGGTTTCCGTTCTGGCGGCTTTTCTGGTCGTCGGTATCCTGCTGTGGGTATTGAAGTTCAACCCGCTGAAGGCTTTCGAAACACTGCTGTTCACCTCCTTCCGCACGCCTAACGGGTTCATCCAGACCCTGTTGAAGTGGATCCCGCTCACCCTGTGCGCCCTGGCGCTCACGGTTCCGATGTCTGCTGGTAAATTCAATATCGGTGCTGAAGGTCAAATGCTGGTGGGGGCCATTGGCGCAGCCGCGGTTGGCATCATCGGCAAGGACCTGCCCATCGGATTGCTGCTGCCGCTGGTCATCCTGGCGGGCACGGCGGCCGGCGCCCTGTGGGGATTGGTCGCTGCCTGGCTTTTGTACCAGTTCAATATCAACGAGATCCTTTCCACGGTATTGTTGAACTTCATCTCATTCTCGCTGGTTGATTTTGTAGCCACCGGTCCTTGGCGCGACCCGGCTGCCGGGCACCCCACCACGGTTGCCATCGGTGAAGGCGGGTTCCTGCCCATGCTGGTGAAAAACCCGCCGCTTCATTCCGGCATCATCATCGCCATCATTGTCGCCATCGCCGTGTATTACTTTACCAGCAAGACCACCGCCGGGTATGAGTTGGTGGTCACCGGAGCGAACCCGCGCGCCTCAAAGGTGCACGGCATCGACGTCCGCAAAATGTTCCTGTTCTCATTGGTGCTTGGCGCGGCGTGCGCCGGCCTGGCTGGCGCCATCGAGGTCTCCGGCGTCCATCACCGCCTGATCGAAGGTCTCCATTCAAACTTCGCCACCCTGGGTATCATCATCGGTTTGATGGCCCGCGGAAAGAACTCGGCTGTTCCTGTCGTCGCTTTCTTCATCTCCATACTTGAGGTTGGCGGCAGTGCCATGCAGCGTACCGTCATGGTGCCGGTCCAGATCGTTCTGATCGCCGAAGCCCTGATCCTGATCTTCATCCTTCTGTCAGATATCATCAAGAGGAGGCAGAAATGAGCGGAATTGAAAGCACCATCACAGATTTCTTGAAACTCACTTTCCTTTCCATGGTTCCGTTTGTGCTGGCCAGCCAAGGAACCATGCTGGGCGGCCGCACGGGCGTTTTTAGTGTAGCCCAGGAGGGTATCATGCTCATTGGGGCTGCAGTTGGTTTTCTCGTCAGTTACATCACAGGCAGCAACCTGGTTGGCGCACTGGCTGCCATGCTGGTGGGCGGTCTGTTCGGGCTCATTCTGGCATATTTCACCACCACACTCAAGATGGACCAGTTCGTGGTCGGGCTGGCGCTCTTTTTCATCGGGACCGGGCTTTCCTCACTGCTGCCGAAGATCGTGATCGGCGTCACGCTCACCCCGCCGCTGGTTCCCACCCTGCCCGAGATCCCCATCCCCCTGCTTAGCAGAATCCCCATCCTTGGGCCGGTGCTGTTCAAGCAGAATATCCTGGTTTACTTTTCCATACTGATCTCCATCGCGCTCTGGTATGCCCTTTACCGCACCAATTTGGGGTTGAGCATGCGTTCAGTGGGCGAAAACCCGAAAGCAGCCGATGCCCTGGGGATCAACGTGGTATCGAACCGCTACATCACCACCATCATCGGTGGAATGCTGATGGGTCTGGCTGGCGCTTACCTGCCCATGGTTTACACGGGCACCTTCACCGACCTGATGACCAAGGGCCGCGGTTGGATCGCCATTGCGCTGACCTTCTTTGGCGCATGGAGCCCGCTGCCGATCCTGTTCGGCTCGCTCTTCTTCGCAGCGATCGAGGTACTGTCCTTCCGCTTCCAGGTGGGCAGTTCCATCATCCCCTATCAGTTCCTCACCATGCTGCCTTACATCGCCACGATCGTTGTGATGATCTTCACCTTCGGCAAGTCGCGCGTACCGTCCTTCCTGGGTCAGAATTATGACCGGGAACGAAGGACGTTGTAACGGGTAGGTGACTAGAAATTAGTAATTAGTGATTAGTAAAAAATCCAGGAGCGCTTGTTCCTGGATTTTTCGCTTTCTTATTGGTTGAATAATTTATTATTAATATAACTTCATTTATTATTAATATAATTTTAATGAAAACTGCCTATGAAAAAATCATACCGGTGAGGAGATATCAGATCACTAATAGAAGGGCGATCTGAATGATGGCAGCGGCTGGAATCACCAGGCGAAACATCTTATTGCGGGTTTTATGGCGAAACACCAGCATCCCCAGCCCTGCACCAATTGCGCCTCCCAGGATGACGAGCAGCAGTAACGCCCGCTCACTGATCCGCCACGCTCCCCGGATTGCCGCGGATTTATCCCATCCCCACACCACGAAAGTGACCAGGGATAGGATGAGGATGTAAACCAGGTAAAGCACCTTTCCGATCATATTTCTGCTCCAATGGCCTGTCTTCAAAGGTGACGGCATGTACTGCCCCGAATTCGATTATCTACTCAATGGCATTGCTTTACAATCCGGATTTGAACCAAAGAGGGTTGATGCATTTCTCACCAACCCTCTAAAACTTCTATTCCAGGGGAATAACCTTATGAATGTTTCTGTTCGAAATCCTTGAGGAAGGTTACAAGTGCCTCAACGCCGTCCTTGGGCATGGCGTTATAAATGGAGGCACGCAGACCGCCCACGCTCTTGTGACCCTTGAGGTTGTCGAACCCAGCTGCCACCGACGCGGCAACAACTTCAGCATCCAATTCCTTGCTGGCAGTAACAAACGGAACGTTCATGACAGAGCGATACTCTTTATCCACGGTGCCTTTGAACATGGCACTGTGATCGAGGTAATCATACAGAATGGCGGCCTTTTCCTCGTTACGCGCCTGCATCACCGGGAGACCGCCCATGTTGAGCAGGTACTTGAACACCTTACCGCAGACGTAGATGGCCCAGCAGTTGGGGGTGTTGTACATGGATTCGTTTTCGGCGTGCGTGTCGTAACGCATGTAGATGGGAGTTCTTACATCCAGGTCTTTGCGCACCAGGTCTTCGCGGATGATGGTGATCACCATGCCTGCCGGGCCGACATTCTTCTGCACTCCGCCGTAGATCATGCCATAATCCGATACATTGCAGGGTTTTGAAAGAAACATGGAAGACTGGTCAGACACCAGCACCTTCCCCCTGGTGTTGGGCAGGTCACGGTAAGTGGTGCCGTGGATGGTCTCGTTTTCGCAGATATAGACGTAGTCGGAATTCTCGGCAATGGGCAGGTTGGAGACATCGGGGATATAGCTGTAGTTGCGGTCCTTGCTGGTGGCCGCCAGGTTGATCTCGCCGAAGTGAAGCGCTTCCTTGTAGGCCTTCTCAGACCACGCGCCGGTGACAATGTAATCTGCCACCCCGTTCTTCATCAGGTTCATCGGGATCATTGAAAATTGCAGTGTAGCTCCGCCTTGAATGAAGAGGACTTTGTAGTTTTCAGGGATACCCATGAGCGTGCGCAGATCAGCTTCAGCCTGGTGAAGGATGCCCTCGAATACCTTGCTGCGATGGCTCATTTCCATCACGCACATTCCGGATCCCTGGTAGTTCATGAATTCATCCCTGATCTCCTCAAGAACCGGTTCGGGCAACATGCTGGGTCCTGCTGAAAAGTTATACACGCGGTCGTATTTCATACTTCATCTCCTGTTGTGTTTTTTTATTTTCTCACTCTGTTATTGGAAAGAAACAAAAATTGTTCTTCACATTCATGGCGTCAGTTATTTCTGCAGAGAGGCTATTCCGCCCCTTCAATCGTAAATTGTAACCCGTGATCAGGCGAATATACGGTTAGTGTATCATGAGCTGCCCAATAATGTCTATCTGCTTATGCGTGTTTCCCAAGTGACGGGAAAGGAGGAAGGTGCGGCACCAATATAATCAGCGACCAGTAACTTGTAATCAGGCACTCAGTAACCAGGCTCTTAGCAGTCAGGCGCCCTTAGTTGATGACCTGATCACTGATTACTGGTTACTAATCATTAATCCCTTAGAGTCCATTAAGGATTTCCTCCCTTTTTGCCCTGAATTCCTCGCCGGTGATAAGCCCCTGGTCATACAGGCGATTGAGCTCCTTCAGGCGGCTTTCGGCGTCGGTTTGCGGCGCGCTGCCCAGCTTGAGCTCGCGCACCTGGATGCGCTTGAGGTTATTGGGGTCAAAGACCACGTCCGCATCGATGCCGGGTTGCACCAGGGCTGCATTCAAACGTGATACCACCGTTTTCACCTCTGCCTGGAAGGCAGCCCGGTCGCGCGGGGTCACCTCCAACAGCAACGCCACCTGGGGATTATCGTTGATGGACACGCCCGTATCACGCACCTCGAGCACGCGCGCAGGCGCTATAACCCCGTTCTTGATAGCCGCCGGAGCCACGCTGCGCATCACCCCCCATAGGATGGCGAGCGTGACAAGCATAACGACCGGGACGACGATCACTCCCAGCAGCTCTCCGCCTTGCAGTAATTCGCGGAAGCTTTTCCCCTCGAACTCCATCTTATCCGGGCCGAAGAGCATGCCGTACATCACCCCGCCCATTACGAGCAGGGAGAAGAGCATGCTGACCAGGAAGATGATGCGGGTGGATTTCATATGGTCCTCCATTAGAACGCACTTAATACTAACACTCATAATCATACACAAATACTTCTATAATTATCACACTAATGAAAAGAGTCCTTATAATCATACTAACATAGACATGTGACCAGTATTTATATAAATACAGACGTTATGCTATAATGAATTTATGAAAATTCAGCGAGAAATACTCACCCAGATTCAAGAATCCATAACTCCAGGCAAAGTACTGATACTTTATGGACCGCGGCAAGTAGGAAAAACAACTCTTGTTCGTGACTTAATTTCAAAAACAACTTTGCGCAGCAAGTTCATTAATGCAGATGAATTACTGTATCGCGAAGCTCTTGGCAGCCAAAACCGCCAACTTTTAGGAGATGTACTGGGTGACGCTGAACTTCTTGTGATCGATGAGGCTCAGCGTATTCCCGAAATCGGCTTGAACCTAAAGATCCTGATGGACAGTTACCCCCATGCAGCTATTGTCGCTACGGGATCAGCTTCGTTTGAATTGGCGAACAAGATCAGCGAACCTCTTACCGGACGGACAATTACATTCAATTTATATCCGGTCAGTTTTCGTGAAATCCACCAAACATTTGGTCGCCTTGAAGCACGAGCTCAGATAGAACGCTGGCTGGTCTGGGGGAGCTACCCCGCAGTTGTCACATTAGATGACCCGCAGAAGAGGGAACAACATCTTGGTGAACTGATCGGTTCATACCTTTATCGCGATATCCTTATTATGGATGGGCTGCGTCGCTCAGACAAGATCGTCGATCTTTTACGTCTATTAGCGTTCCAGATCGGACAAGAAGTTTCGTTGGCCGAATTGGCCAGCAATCTATCGATGAACCGGCAAACTGTTGAACGTTATCTTGATCTGCTCGAAAAGGTTTTTGTAGTCTTTAAAGTTAGAGGTTTCTCGCGCAACCTGCGAAAAGAATTGACCAAGAATTCACGCTACTACTTCTATGATAACGGTGTTAGGAATAGCCTGATCCAGAATTTCAATCCTTTGACACTGAGAAATGATGTAGGCCAGCTATGGGAGAATTTTTTATGGATCGAACGCCGCAAAGTAAACCAATATGCCAGCCGGTCAGTAAATAGTTATTTCTGGCGGACTTATGATAAAAAGGAAATCGATTGTATTGAAGAACACGGCGGAATGCTATATGGTTATGAATTAAAATGGCAAAGCGGGTCCATCCGTCGAGCGACACATAACGAGTTTATTGCTGCTTACCCGGGTTCAGAATTGGCAACCATCACGCAAGCCAATTTTGATGAGTTCTTAACATAAACACATCACCCCGTGCTATTATTGGCATGGGGTGATGTGTTTGAAGATAATAACCTGACAACTACCTGCTCTCCCAGGGGGCGCCTCCTCGCAGATACCATCGGTACTGGCAGCCTTAACGACCGGGGTCGGGATGCTGACCCCAATCGATCCGAATTCCTTGGAAGAAATTGTCCGGGTTGATCTTCATATTGTTTCGTGAAAACGGTTTTTGCAGATATAATCTCCAAATCATTGAATCACTGTTGTTTACTACACTTTGAAACCAAAATGAATTCCTGCTTCACAGACCCGCCTGGTATGCCGCCCTATCCAAACCATAGATTTTTAGTGTAATCGATTGAAACTAGAGTTGCGCTTACTAAATGGTCTTTTGCTGATCCTGCCGCTGTTAGGCTGGAACCTGGTATTGGGACCACGCCTGACCCTTGATGCGGTGACCTCAGATGCCCATTCACCCAAATGGATGCTAATTGCAGAAAACATTTCGCGAATTCTGGTATTTCTTCTGCCTTTATTTCTCCCGCTGGTTTTGAAGGGCAACCTGTCAAAAGCTGGATTGATCGTTTACGTGATCGGTACGCTGGTTTACTTTGTTTCCTGGCTGCCGCTGCTCATGTGTCCCACCTCCGCCTGGAGCCAAAGCGCTGCCGGTCTGCTAGCCCCTCGCCTGACACCGTTCATTTCCTTCCTTGGGATCGCTATGATTTGTAACGCCTGGCCGTATGGAGTGATTTCGGCCATTTTTATCATCTTCCACACATGGCATGGGTTTCAAAACCTTTAACAATTAATAGACAAAAAAAGGGCGACCTCATGCTGCGAGTTGGATCCCGAAATACTGATGGCTAACGGTTTGTTAAAAACAAAAACCCCGTGCAAAAAAAGCATGGGGTGATGTGATTAAAGAAAAAAGTCTCTTGGCAACGACCTACTCTCCCAGGGGGTCGCCCCCCAAGTACCAT
>DAONEZ010000086.1:4602-6924 GCA_035403345.1 Anaerolineaceae bacterium | reverse complement strand
CACAGCCAGTACAAGGATGCCGAGCGGGATGAGGGCGCGGAAGAATCCGAAGAAACCCATCATCGGCCAGCGCATCATGCCTCCATGCGGATTATATCCGTCAAAACGACTAATGCCCACACCGTTATGCATCCAGAACATGCCGCCGATCAGCATGGTTAATAGGAACGCCGCCAGGGCGATAGCGAGCCCGATCAGGACCCATTTCAAAGTTTTACTCATTGTGTAATCTCCTTTTCAGTCACGAATACGCCGTGCCAGTCATGGAACCAGACCCGGCCATCCGTGCCATTCACCGATAACATGCCGGCTACTTCGCCGTCAATCTCATAGTCAAAACTGAAATACCCGTAGAAGTCGATGCCGTCCGCGCTGACCACTGCGCCCTTTGTCTCCTGGTCCAGAGCCTTCTGCGCATAAGACAAGGCTTCGTCCATGGTCAATGGATTGGCTGCAGTCACAGTTCCCGCTCTCATGTGTCCGTACTTCGTGTTCCACATGCGGTTTGGACCCATCTCCGGGGCAATGCTGCCGGTGTACGGGTCGATCAGCAGTTCAAATGCGCCTTTGCCGGTGTCAGTCTCTTTTACAACAACATAGAAATTCGCCTCGAACTCCATAACCTCGGTCACCTGCAGGTTGTCTCCCACTTTGGAGGCGTATTTCTGTGCCGCAGCGGCTGCGTCATCCAGGCTGATGCGTTCGCCTGAGGTGCCGGGCCGCGCATAGCGGGGATCCATCATGCCCGGGCCATACGCGCCTGATCCGCGCCCGCGTTGGTCGAAAGGCATGCCGCGGCGGTCATAACCATAGGGAAAACCCTGTTCAACCTCCCGGACCCGGTCTGCGGAAAGGGCTTTGAGCGCCAGGTATCCGCCGCCCACGCCCAGTGCCAGGGCTACGATGATAATTCCACCAATAAGAAGTTTTTTCATTTGGTCTCCTTTATTAATTCTATATTACTACATAGATTGTCTTATTTGTGTTAATAAATTATGGAGAAGTGTGGAGGAGAGCAGAGAATGGAGAGTAGTGAATAGTGATTAGTAATTTGTGATCAGGAAAAAAGAGAGCCGAGAATTGTCTTCTGTGAAAAGCAATTTTTCATAGGACACCTGAACCAGTCACGACAAATGCCTCCAACTGATGAAAAATCGAGATCAAAAATCAGTAAAATCCCTGATATCCATGGACAAAGGTTTTTCTTTCGCTTAGTGAAAACTCCGGGAGTTCAAGAACAAACTCCCGGAGTAGACCTTACAATGCCTTTTCTAATTCGTTGAATTCGCGAAAATTCGCGGAAAGTTATTGGATTCCCTGTTCCTTCATATACTTCTCTTTGTTCGCGCCACGAGCGGTTTTGCCGCTGGAGGTCTTGATCAGCCACTTGCGCGGCACCAGGTGCACATGGCGCAAGGCGACCGCGGAGCCGCGCGTCACCACGGCGCGCACGCCGTCAGCGATGCGGTTGAGTTCGTCCGGTTCCTGTGTATCGACCTCGGCCACGATGACCACATCCTCGGTGCCGGCTTCTTCGTTGAAGATGCCGAAGGCCACCACGCGCCCCGGATGCACACCCGGTACCTGCATGGCCAGTTCTTCCAGGTCCATGGGGTAAACATTCTTGCCACCAACGATGATCATATCCTTCTTGCGTCCGGCCACGTAGACCTGCTCCCCCACCTTGTAGCCATAGTCACCGGTGAAGTACCAGCCGCCCTTGATGGCTTTGTGCGTGGCATCCTCGCGGTGGTAGTAACCGCTGAGCATGCAGTCCGAGCGCAGGGCAAGCTCGCCGATCACGCGGTCGGGAACGGTATGCCCGTGCTCGTCGGCTACGCGCACCTCAGTGCCCGGGATGGCCGGACCAGCAGAGAGCATCTTCACGCTGGCCCGTCCCTGTTCGGCCGGCCGAGCCACTCGCTCCACCTGCATGGCCTCACGGTCGATCTCGTCCACCACCACCGGCGCGTCAATGCCGCCCTGGGTGACGGCGAAGACATTCTCGGCCATGGCGTAGCAGGTGCATAAGGCCGAAGCATCCAGTCCGTATGGTGCAAATCGTTCATAGAATAACTGGTGGCTCTCGTAGCGCATGGGCTCAGAGCAATTGGAAATGGCACGCAACGTGGAAAGGTCCACCCCTTCCAGGTCGCGCTCGCGGATCTTTTTGGCGCAGAAGTTATAGGCAAAATTGGGCAGCCATGTGAGCGTACCGTGGTATTTGGTCACCGCTTGCATCAGGCGCGCCGGAGAGCGCACCCATTCAAAGGGCGAGAGCAGCACCAGCGGCGTGCGCAGCAGGATCGGCATGAGGAAACC
>DAONEZ010000086.1:0-4502 GCA_035403345.1 Anaerolineaceae bacterium | reverse complement strand
CGGACGGAGCTGCCCTCACCCAGGGCGGCGTGCACCTCCGGCTCAAACTCGCGGTAAGTGATGACCGCCTCGGGGCGGGTAATGCCGACGAGAGAAGCCAGGTCGGAGCGGTAGCGCTCGGGCAGGAGCTTCTCGGTGAGGAAGGGCATGATGGAAGGGATAGCGCCATGCAGGATGCAGCCCCAGTAGGCGTAAATGAGCTCCAGGCTATGCTGCTGGATGAGGATGACTACCTCGCCAGGAAGGACGCCCTCGCGTTTGAGCGTGCGCTCCCAGGCAGCGGCACCGTCGATGAGCTGGCGATAGGAAAGCGGCTGGTCGGGCTGACCCGCCAGCAGAATCGTCAGTGCAACCTGATCGGGAGCTGCACGCCAATTGTGCAGAAGGGTCTCTGAAAAAGTGGGCATGCTATCCCAGCCGGCTCTCAATGAGCGCGGCAAGCTGACTGAGGGTGTCGAAGGTCTCGGCGTTCAGCTCGGAGTCATCCAGGTGCACGTTGAAGGTATCTTCCACGAACAACGCCAGGTCGACCAGGCTGAAAGAATCAACCATGCCGCTGGTGATGAGGGGCTGGTCCGCGGCGAGCACGCGACCGGGTTGTTTGAGGATGGCGGCGGCGATCTGCGTGCCGAGTTTGTCGAGAATGTCCTGATTCATAAAAGCTCCAATTCGGTTAGTGTCGAGGGAATTATAACTGGTTATAACACTTCCGCGAATTGTCGCGAATTATATGATTATTAAGACCATTTATCCACTAATTACACTAATTTCACTAATTAGGAAAACGAGGGGTTTCTAGATTACTATGTGTCACAACCCAGCCATTGATCGATGAAAATAATTGATGCTCCTTCTAAGCAGATTGTCTCGCGTCATTCGTGGACAGGTTATCCTTAGCGACCTGGCGACTTTGCGAGCGAAATAATTCCCGCAGAGACCTAGAATGTGATCTTCAGGTGTACGCCAATAGCGGTGGATTCTTCGGTTAAGGGCAGGCTGCTGATGACCGCGGTGACCGGCTTTTCCGCATCGAGGTAGCGCACAAGCTGCTCGCCCACGCGCCCGGGCAGGAACCCGATCAGATGAGGTTTTCTACCTTCCTCCCCGTCCAGCAGCACCTCGATGGTATTGGGGTCACCTTCCTGGGAGCGCACGTGATTAAGCTGTACTGTATCGCCTTGTTTGGCGTATTTCTGCAGCAGCTTCTGGCGCGAATGGCCATCAGCATTGCGGTTCATAACGCCGAGCACCCTGGTCACGATCTGATGCATATCATCCTCATTTCAAAATCCAACTCCCGGGGGCTGCCCGGGACAACGCTGAAGCAGCAAGTTTTATTGGAGCGACCAGGATAAACAAGGCAGCCGGATCACCTGAACTACAGCGGGATTCACAGTGGTTATAGTAATAGTCTATACCCAACCGTAAAATTCCGCTGGCTTTTTGAAGGCGTATTATCCGAGGGCTACATCCAGGAAGGTCATGACGGCAAAGCCCAGCATGGCTCCGATTGTGGCGATATCGGTGCTCTCATCGCGCTGACTCTCCGGGATGAGTTCCTCCACCACCACGTAGATCATGGCGCCGGCGGCGAAACTGAGCGCATAAGGCAGGATGGGGCGCATGGCCACCACAGCCAGGGCACCCAGGACAGCGGCAATGGGTTCCACAATACCGGAAGCCTGCCCGAGCATGAAAGCGCGGTGGCGGGAAAGCCCCTCCCCGCGCAGAGGCAGGGCAACAGCCATACCCTCGGGGAAGTTCTGTAGCCCGATGCCCAGGGCCAGGGCGATAGCTGAGGTAAGGCTGGCGGAGGGGATCCCGGCAGCCACTGCGCCGAACCCTACGCCAACGGCCAGACCTTCGGGGATGTTGTGCAGGGTGATGGCCAGAACCAGCAGGATGGAACGCTGCCAGTGTGTCTTAATGCCCTCGGATTGGTCGGTTGCCAGGCCAGCGTGCAAGTGGGGCAGGATCTTATCAACAGCGTAAAGGAATGCGCCGCCGGCGAGGAAACCCGTCACCGCAGGCAGCCAGCCGGGCACGCCGCTGGCTTCGGCCAAGTCGATGGCCGGCAGGAGCAGCGAGAAGAAGCTGGCGGCGATCATCACCCCGGCGGCGAAACCCAGCATGGTGACCAGCAGTCGGCGGGAAACGGTCTTATTAACAAAGACAAAAGCCGCGCCAAGGGCAGTCATCAACCAGGTGAAGAGAGTGGCGAGCAGGGCTTGCAGAACAGCAGGAAGCGAGGCGAGAAAAGCGGTCATAGTCAGGACTCCGATATAAACACAGGATCAGAAATAAGAATAAACCTAAGTTTCAACCGTCGAGAACCAGCCGGACGGCATCCGAGATCTCGGTAACCAGGCGGGAAGGCAGATCACCCAGGCGGCGGGTGAGCCGGGCAGAGGAGACCGAGCGCACCTGCAGGGCATCGGCAGCCATGACCTGCTCAAGGCCGCTGTTGAGCACGGGTGGGATGCGCACGAGCCACGGTGAACCCGCGAAAACCTCCTGCCAGTGGGTGAGCGGCACCACCACGCGCAGCGGTAAAACAGAGAGTGCATCTGAGGAAAGCACAACAACGGTGCGCCCTTCTTCCCCGGTTACGGGTGTGCGCTCCAGGCTCAACTGCCAGACTTCCCCGCGCAACATGTTATCCGCCCTGACCCGGAAAATCCTCGCCGTCGAGGGCGGCGTAACCGGTGATCTCGCCGTCGGAGTAGTAGAACGGCATGAGACGTTCGGCGGAACGGGCCAACTCGCGGCGCTGGCGATCGAGCAGTGCCTGGGCGATGACCTGGCGCAGCAGCGCAGACAGGCTGACGCCCTGCTCCTGGGCCAGCCGGGTGAGCTCGCGGTACTGCTCCGGCTCCAACAGTACCTGGGTGCGGTAGAGGTTTTGGTTTTTCATTACATCATGATTATACATCGATCTATGTGTTTTTTTAAGTGTAGTTTTATTACATCGAGAACAGAGAACCGAGAACAGGGAATAGTGATTAGGGATTAGTGATCAGGTAGAGAAGAGCGTCGGACAAATGACTCTTATGGATATTAATTCGTAATCTGGTATATAACAATAATAGACAAAAATGAGTGAGGTGCTTGATTTGCCAATTGAGGAGATATGATGGGCGAACAAAATATCGATCCGTACGATCTAAAACGCTTTGTTGCGGCGCAAGCGCCTGTTTACACCACAGTCCTGGCAGAACTGAACAGCGGGGAGAAGCGCAGCCATTGGATTTGGTACATCTTCCCCCAACTCCGCGGACTGGGGTCAAGTGAAACATCCAGGTATTACGCGATCAGTAGCCTGGACGAGGCCAGTGCATACCTAAGCCACCCCTTGCTGGGCACGCGCTTGGAAGAATGCTCACGCATTGTCCTTTCAATCGAAGGTCGGACAGCACACGAAATCTTTGGCTCCCCTGATGATTGGAAGCTCCGTTCCTGTATGACGCTCTTTTCCATGGTTCCGGGCGCACCGGATGTCTTCGGACGTGTACTGGATAAGCACTTCAATGGCGAAAAAGACGCAAGAACGATTGCGGGTCTTGGTTGGTTTGGAAATACAGAGATTGGGTGATCACTTACCGCCCGGAGCACCATATAATCAATTAATATCGCATGCAAATCAAAAGGAGAGAAAATGGACGATTTCTTCAGCAAGATCAAGAGCGGTGCTGGAAAAATGGCTTTCGAAGCCGAAAAGTTGAATAATATTGCCCATGCCAAGATCGAACTATCGAACCTGAAAGAGCAGGTACAGGGGCTAATGATCAGTCTGGGCGAAGCCTATTACGATTTTAAGGCTACCCCGGGGGCATCTGAGAGCGACCTGGATGGGCTGCTGCAGAAGATCAAAGACCTGAAACAGCAGATCGAGGACAAAAACGCCGATATCAAGCGCCTGGACGAGGAAGAATACGTGCCGGGCGAAGACGCCGCGCGGAGCGCAGCGGTCCCCCCTGCCGTGCCGGCTGCGGCCAAATTCTGCCCCAACTGCGGCGCAAAGGTAGCCCCGGGAGCCAAATTCTGCCCGGACTGCGGAACCGGTCTGCAATAACATCCGCGCCCACCTATACAATTGTCGGAGCATTGAGCCCGTGAAGTTAATTCGCGCCTGAAGCGGGTGCTTATTGCCATGTGTCACTATCCATCCTGCTGGTGGATAGTGCGATTTAAGGCGTATTGCCCCGCTTCCGGTCTGACTGTACAATACCCTTATGGATAATTCACTCACCATTATTGGAGCCGGACCGGCGGGCATGACCGCTGCGCTGTTCGCGGCGCGCCGCGGTATTGAGGTGACGCTGATCGACGGCAACCCCGGCGTGGGGCGCAAGCTGCTGGTGACGGGCGCCGGGCGGGCAAACCTGACCAATCGCAATGTGAGGGCCGGGCGATACACATGCGCCGACCAGAAGTGGATGGAGAGCGTGCTGGCGCGCTTCGGGCATGCAGAAACGATCGCCTTCCTCGAGTCCTTTGGCGTG
>DAONEZ010000085.1:0-6997 GCA_035403345.1 Anaerolineaceae bacterium | reverse complement strand
GCTTTTTGAAAGTGCCCAGCGTCCATCCTGGATGATCACGTTTAATTTTGGGTCATTCATATCAAAGTATTCGCGACCTGCTTCTACAATTACAGGGTCGATCTCAATCCCATCGATCTTTACGTTGTGAAAGACCGCGAAGGCATCCCGTGCGGTGGTACCGGCTGCCAGTCCGACGATTGCGATTGAGTCGACCGAATCCGGGGTGACAGGAGCTGAATTGAAGAATGGCGCGGAGAGCACCTGTTCCCAGGGGCCGTGGTTGTTGATTACGTCCGGGTTATAGATGGAATGTATCCCTTGACCTTCGTTCAGGCGCAGCAGGTTGAATCCGTCCTGTTGCAGCACCTGGATGTAGTTGTAGGCGGATTCCTTTTCGTAGATCAAACCGGTGGTGGATTTGTCCGTCCCGCGTGTTCCGAAGAGAAACAGCAACAGAATCACAAAGGGCATCCAAAGATAGGGCAGCAGCAACCTGAACCTGCCAGCCAGGAAGAGACCCGCCAGGGCAAAGAGCAGCAGCAGGCTGGCGATGACCAGGAAGGTGCGATAGGTGCCCACCAGGGGGATGAGAACCAGCACGGGAAGAAAAGTTCCCAGGAAGGAACCGAGTGTGGAAATGGCATAGATTCGGCCGGATATCCTGCCGGAGCTTTGCGTATCCTCCAGGCTCAGGCGGATGGCAAATGGCGACGCCATGCCCAACAGGGTGACCGGGATGATGAACAGGATCATCACCGAGGTGAATGATCCAGCCAGGACGCCCAATTGGAGTTGGTCAAAGGCATTGGCAGCCAAGCGGAGGATTGGTCTTGAGACTAGGGGGATCAGGCTGGTTGCCAGGGCTGCCCAGGCCAGGATCTTGAAGAAGGTTTCATATTTGGGCGAGCGGTCCGCCCAGGCGCCGCCGATGAAGTATCCGGCTGTGAGATAGATGAGAATGAGTCCAACGATCGACGCCCACACCAGGTTGCTGGTGCCAAAATAATTGCCCAGCAGGCGTGAGGCAGCAAATTCCACTGCCAGGGAAGCCATACCGGAAATGAAAACCACCACGTAAATGTATTTGCGCATCCCCGTGATTATACTTGATTGAGAGGAGAGGTATCTTTTTCCCGGTTGTATAATCGTTAACAAGGAGCGCGATATGAGAGCCATTACAGTACAGGAAATGCGCCATCTGGAACAGGCCGGGAATGCGGCAGGATACAGTTACGCGGAGATGATGCAGCAAGCCGGCCGCGGGATCGCCGAGCGGATACAGCGGGTCTTTCGTCGCTCCGAAATTCGCAAGGTGGTCGGATTGGTCGGTGATGGCAATAATGGAGGGGACACCCTCATCGCGCTAACAGCGTTATTACTAACGGGTTGGGAGACCCATGCGCTATTGGTTGGGAAGCGGAATCCAATGGACCCAGAGGTGTTGGATTACCAGTCTGAAGGCGGAAGGCTGATCGAAATTAGCCAGTTGCAGTCAACCTCAAGTGGCAGCTTATTGCTGGATGGGATCTATGGAACGGGATTCCGCCTGCCGCTGCCGGCAGAAACCCGGGCAGTATTGGAGGAGGTGAACACCATATGGGACCAATCCAGGCTCGTGGCGGTAGATTGCCCATCTGGCGTGGATTGTAGCTCCGGGGAGGTGAGCCCGGGTACCCTGAAGGCAGGGCTTACTTTATGCCTTGAAGCCGTCAAATCCGGGATGTTGAAAGACCCGGCATTAGCCTACTGCGGGGAATTACAGGCCATTGACCTGGGGTTGGCAAAATATGGCGATGCTGCCCGGTCAAGCAGTGTCGAGTTGATCGACCGTGATTTTGTGGCAGCCCATCTTCCGATACGCCCAGAGTTTTCGCACAAAGGTGATTTTGGTAAGCTCATTGTGCTTGGCGGCAGCATGACCTATACCGGCGCGCCCGTGTTGGCAGGCAGGGGGGCATATGCCGTGGGAACCGGGCTGGTCCAACTGGCGGTGCCCGAGGTCATCCATACCTGTTGCGGTGGTAGCAACCTGGAA
The DNA here is from genome assembly GCA_035403345.1 of Anaerolineaceae bacterium. GTDB lineage: Bacteria > Chloroflexota > Anaerolineae > Anaerolineales > Anaerolineaceae > UBA6107. The sequence goes on along the minus strand of DAONEZ010000085.1, from coordinate 4,980 downwards.
ATGACCTGGTTGATCCTGGATGACGCTGATGGTGTCATCTCAGAGAATGCGTATGAGACGCTTCTTCCGAGTTTACCGGGATGCTCAGCGCTTGTGCTGGGACCTGGAATTGGAAGAGAGGACACAACCCGCCGCTTTATCCAGCATCTGCTCCAGGGAAAACAAAGTGAGGCAACCCCCGCAAAAATTGGTTTTCCGGGGATCAAGGTCTCACCGGTCAGGCAGGTAACAGCCCTGCCTCCCATGGTGTTGGACGCAGACGGATTGAGCTTATTAGCGGAATTGAAGGCGATGCCAGGGAAAGACCGGTTGCAGATGGTGCTGACTCCGCACCCGGGCGAAATGAGCCGACTGACCGGATTGAGCGTGGAAGAGATCCAAACAGACAGGTTGGAGGTGGCAGCCCGGTTCGCGGTGAGTTGGGGGCAAACGGTACTGCTCAAAGGGGCAAACACCGTGATTGTTGACGAGAACGGGCAGAAGATGGTGCTTCCGATAGCCACATCTGCGCTTGCGAAAGCTGGAAGCGGAGATGTCCTGGCAGGAATGATCGGCGGCTTGCTGGCGCAGGGCCTTGAACCTTTTTATGCCGCGGCTTGTGCAGCCTGGCTGCATGCCAGGGCAGGGATACTTGCGGCCAGGCATATTGGTGCGAAGGAAAGCGTGCTCGCTGGTCAGGTGGCAGCCGCAATTCCACGAGTAATTGCAGCATTAAGTTGAGAATTGAAAAGGACTCTCCAACAGAATCAGGAGAGTCCTTTGATGATCAGTATACTATTCGGCCGGTATTTCTTTGGGTTTGTCACCCTCAAGGATTACCTGGCCTTTTTTTAAGACCACAGCGGCTTTTTCTGAGGTCTCCTTGGCGATCTTGGACACCTTGGCGGCTTGTTCTTTCGTAAAGGTCTCCGCCTTGGAGTAAACATCCGTCGCGGTCTCAGAAGTCTTATCCTTGAGTTCGATCGCCTTGTCTTTTAAGACCTCGCGAGTCTTATCGCCTGAAGCAGGGGCATAGAGCAGGGAAACGATCGCTCCGGTGATGCCGCCGACCAGGAAACCAACAAGAAAAGCTCCGAAATTATCACTGTCTGACATTTTGATCTCCTTTTTTCTAATGTTATCTATTTCCTGAATAGACCGATGAGTTCCAATACTTTTTTGACTCCTGCCATGGAGCTGTTGAGCTTGATCACAGGCTGGGTCAGGTTGTCACTGAGGAAAGCAGAAGTGCCTTTGAGCGTATTAATGGTCTCAGTGGTGGATTCCAGGATGGGTTTGATCTCATTCTGCAACAGGTTGATGAGCGCTGCGATTTGAATGACGAGGATGACGAGCGCAGCCCCGATCACCAGTGACTCCAACGCGATCAGGATGATGAAGATATCGCGCACCTGGCCGGTGGTTTCAGCTCCAGCCCTGGAGAGGAAGAAAATCCCTGTAACCAGTAAGGCAAGCAGAACCACCGCAATGAGAATGAACAACCAGGTCTTGCTTTTCTTTTCACCTGGTGCCGGCACTGGTGTTGCGTCAGTTTCTTGTGAATCAAAACCGTTAATGTCGCTCATATTGAAATGATTATAGCATAACCATTCCTGTCAATACCCTTTCTGTGATTGTTATGCCAGTTCTGTACAAGTTTGCCGGATTGTAGCCTTCATGATAGTATTAACGGTTGCGAATAAGGCGATTTGTCATTTTACTATAAAAGAGGCGGATGTGAATTTTCAATTACCCTGGTTGAAAAAGGAAAAAGTGACAGAAGGATTGGCGGGCACTTTCATGCTGGTTGGCCTGGGCAACCCCGGTCGTGAATACCGTGAAACCCGGCATAATATTGGTTTTATGCTCATGGACCGTTTTGCGGAACGGCATGAGTTCAAGGGCATGAAGGTGCAGAACAAAGCCATCGTCACACTGGGACGGGCCAACGACCACAGGATCATCCTTGTAAAGCCGCAAACCTATATGAACCTGTCAGGGCAAGCAGTGGCTGCGTTGGCGCGCTTCTACAAAGTTGATTTTTCCAACCTGATCGTGGCTCACGACGATGTTGACCTGCCGTTCGGTACTATTCGCATCCGACCCGGCGGCGGGTCAGCCGGACAGAAGGGCGTCGGGTCCATCATCCAGCAACTGGGCACCCAGGAGTTTCCCCGGTTGCGGATGGGTATCGGGCGACCTCCAGGTCAAATGGATGCGGCCGCTTTCGTGCTCCTGCCATTCCCCAAGGCAGAACAGGAGTTCCTGCGCGGATTCATTGACCGCGCTGTTGATGCTTTGGATTGCTTTACCGAAAACGGTTTGGATATTGCGATGAACCGCTACAATCCTACCGCTCAGGAAAAAAATGCTCGCTGAGATCCAAAAGTTAGCAGAATATCAGTCCTGCCTGGATGCGATTAAGCTCGGCACGCTGCAAAGACCGCTTGGGCTGCCTCGCTCAGCGCGCCTGCCTGTTCTGGCATGCCTCTACCGCGACCTGGGTGTTCCCATCTTGTTCCTCACTGACAGGTCGGATAAAGCACTGCTGGTACAGGATGAGTTGGGTTTCTGGCTGCAAGATATTGAGCGTTTTTATTTTCCGGAACCCAACCCGATGTTTTACGAAAAAGCCGCCTGGGGCAGCGTTACCCGGCGCGACCGCCTGATGGCATTGGGGTCTTTGGCGAAGTATCACTTACCTGGTACCAACAAACCTGCACAATCAGCGGTCATTTTTGCGCCATTACGCGCGGTGATGGCACGCACCATGCCAAGGCGGGATTTTTTACTGGCAACAAAAACCATAAAGTTGAATCAGCAGTTGAATCCTGAAACCCTGCAGCGCGAATGGGTACGGTTGGGGTACGAGAAGGTGGACGTAGTGGTGGACCACGGTCAATTCTCCCGCCGTGGAGGTATCCTGGATATCTGGACGCCGGTGGAGAACTTCCCTGCTCGATTGGAATTCTTCGGGGATGAAGTGGACACCTTGCGCCAGTTCGACCCGGGCACGCAACGCACCGTGCAAAACCTGGATCAGCTATTGGTCACTCCGGCGCGGGAATACATCCTGAAAGAGGAAGCTTTACGGGATGATGGCACCGAAATTGATGAATTTGAGCTTCCACTGCTGCACCCCACGCCTGCCACTTTGTTGGATTACCTGCCCAGGAATGCATTGATCCTGATCGATGACCAGGCGAACATTCAAAGCTTTGGCGAAGAGATCGAAGAACAGTCCATCCGCACGCGAGTTGAATCCATCCGCGAGGGCACACTCGCTGCGAACTATCCCGTACCGTACATCTCCTGGTCTGAGGTGCTGGAAACCGTGCAGAATCGGCGCTGGGTTGAGCTGGGACGGGCGTTTGCCGAGGAAATTGACCCGCTGGGTGAAAAATTCCTGCCCGGGGCGCGCTTTGCAGGTCATTTGAAGCAATTCATCGAAAAATTGGATGAGTATTGCTTGACTGGCGAGACTTCGGTTGTCGTTACTCGCCAACTCTCCCGGTTGAAAGAGATCTGGACAGACCACTCGCACAATTGTGATCTGGCGAAGGTTAGCTTTATGGAAGCCACCCTGGGAGAGGGGTGGGACCTTCTGCAAAACAACGGGAAATTTATCCATTTCATCACGGATGGCGAGATATTCGGCTGGGAGCGCCCCGCACCCCGCGCACGCATCAAGGTAACCCACCACGCGCCCGAGTCGGATTATGCTGACCTCAAAGTAGGGGATTGGGTCGTGCATGTGGATTACGGCATCGGTAAATTCGGCGGGCTGGTGAGCCGGTTTCTCGAAGGTGTGCAACGTGAGTTCCTGCTGGTGGAATATGAGGGGGGAGACCAATTGTACGTCCCCATTCACCAGGCAGATAGATTAGGCAGGTATATCGGCACCGATGGAGACCAGCCGCGTACATCCAGACTGGGCAGCGCGGATTGGTCGCAGACCAAACAAACCGTGCGCGAAGAGGTGGTCCGGATTGCACAGGACCTGCTGGACCTGTATGCCATGCGCCAATCAGCCAAAGGGCATGCTTTTGGACCTGATTCTCCCTGGCAGCAGGAACTGGAAGCCAGCTTTCCGTATGTGGAAACAACAGACCAGCTCAAGGCGATCCTGGATGTCAAGAGGGATATGCAGACTGCGCGGCCGATGGACCGCTTGTTGTGCGGAGATGTTGGCTACGGGAAGACCGAGGTTGCGCTGCGGGCAGCCTTCAAGGCAGTCATGGATGGCAAGCAGGTAGCCATCCTGGTGCCAACGACCGTACTGGCTCAGCAGCATTATGAAACCTTCCGCCAGCGCCTGGCACCGTACCCGGTCAGCGTGGAGATGCTCTCGCGTTTCCGCAGTCCGAAGGAACAGGATGAGATCGTTCTGAAAGTGATGCTTGGTGAGGTGGATATTGTCATCGGCACCCACCGCCTGTTGACAAGTGATGTAGCCTTCAAGGACCTGGGATTGGTGATCATTGACGAGGAACAGCGCTTTGGTGTCACCCACAAGGAGCATTTTAAGAAACTGCGCACCGAGGTGGACGTATTGACCCTGACTGCTACACCCATCCCGCGCACACTGTACATGGCGTTGACCGGCGCCAGGGATATCTCCATGATCAATACACCGCCGGCTGAGCGTCTGCCGATCATCACGCATATCGGGCCGTATAGCCCCAAGATCGTCCGCCAGGCAGTCCTGCGGGAGATCGACCGCGGTGGTCAGGTCTTTTTTGTGCACAACCGGGTGCAGACCATTGAAGCCATGCAGCAGCACCTGCTCAACTTGGTGCCGGAAGCCCGCATCGGCATTGGGCATGGTCAGATGCACGAGGATGACCTCTCGAAGGTGATGACCCGCTTTACCAAAGGTGAGATCGATATATTGCTGTGCACTTCCATTATCGAGTCCGGTTTGGATATTCCCAACGCCAATACCCTGATCGTGGATCGCGGAGACGCCTTTGGCCTGGCCCAGCTTTATCAACTGCGCGG
>DAONEZ010000084.1:0-7015 GCA_035403345.1 Anaerolineaceae bacterium | reverse complement strand
CCTGCGCCGGATGCGCGCCCCTGGCTGCTGGACGAAACGGCCACCATCCCACCCGAAGCGCTGCCCACCCAACCCGCGCCGGCCGTCACCCTGCCCACCCAGCGCCCGCCGGACAGCCCTTACTACACCCCCACCCCCGACCAGCCACGTACCCTGCCAACCTTGCGCGCAGAGGAAGATACCTACCTCGTGCAAGCGGGTGACAGCCTGGCGATCATCGCCAATGCCTACAACCTGCCCCTGGAAGTGCTGCTGGCAGCCAACCCGCTGGAAAACCCGAACGCGCTCGAAGTCGGTCAGGCCATCACCATCCCCACCCTCACGCCTTCGGTCGCGTCTTCAGCTTTCAAGATCATACCGGATTCAGAGCTGGTATACGGACCGGTGAGTTCTACGCTTGATATCCTTGCTTTCATCGCTGCGCAAGGCGGACACCTGGCATCCTATTCCGATACTGTTGATGAGGAATCGTTGAGTGGTGCAGAGGTTGTTTCCCGCGTGGCAGCCGAGTTTTCGGTCAACCCGCGCCTGCTGCTGGCTGTGCTCGAGTACCGCTCCAACTGGGTCACCTCAAAAAAGGGGACCAGTACCTCAGAGGATTTCCCCATCGGGTTCGTTAACCCCAATTACAAGGGACTTTACCTGCAGCTGGCCTGGCTGGCGAACCAGCTCAATCGCGGTTTTTACCTGTACCAGATCAACGCCCTGGCGTACATTGTCCTGGACGAGGGCAAGGTTTCTTTTCTCGATCCGACCCTCAACGCCGGCACTGCCGCCGTGCAATACGCCCTGGGACAGAACTCCTCTTCGGAAGCCTGGCGCACCTCTGTTTCCGAGGAAGGGCTCTACCAGACGTATTCTGAACTTTTTGGCATTCCCTTTGACCTGACGTTTGAGGATCTGCTGCCTGCTGACCTTCAACAGCCTGCCCTGGAGCTACCCTTCGAAAAAGGAAGCGAATGGTCCTTCACCGGCGGTCCGCATGCGGGCTGGGGCACCGGCTCTGCCTGGGCAGCGCTGGATTTTGCCCCACCCGGCGATGAATTCGGCTGCTTCAAGTCGGATGCCTGGGTCACCGCGGTGGCGGACGGCGTGATCGTGCGCTCTGAGAACGGCGAAGTGGTGCAGGACCTGGATGGTGACGGGTTGGAGCAGACCGGCTGGACCATCCTCTACATGCACGTGGGCGCGCTGGAGCGCGTCAAAGCCGGCACGCGCGTGAAAACCGGCGACCGCATCGGGCATGCCTCCTGCGAGGGCGGCATCACCAACGGCACCCACCTGCACCTGGCACGGCGCTACAACGGCGTGTGGATCTCCGCGGACGTAGGACTCCCCTTTGTGCTCAGCGGCTGGACCTCGGCCGGTGATGGCGAAGAATACAGCGGTACTTTAACGAAAGATGACCGGGTCGTTTATTCCTGGAATGGACGCGTGGATGAGAACCAGATCGGGCATTAGACACCTCAAACGGCTGGCCGGTATCCTCATGCTTTTGGGGAGCCTGCTGGCCTGTTCCAGCAGCTACCTCTCCGGGGCTGAGCTGACCGCTACGGCGCAGTTTTCGCCTGCCACCAGCACCTCCCAGCCGGTGCTGCCTACTTCCACAACCCAGGTCAGTGCTATGCCTGCCACGCCCACTGAACCAGCAGTGGTGATCCCCACCTACACAGATCAGCCTGAAAGCACCAGCACCCCTGCGCCCACGGCCACCACTGACCCCAATGCCACTCCCAAGCCGCCGATCCTATACTATACGCAAGCTGGAGACACCCTGCCCTCCATTGCGCGGCGCTTCGGGGTACGAGTTGACCAGATACAGACTTCTGAAGTTATACCGCAGTCCGGGCTGGTCAATCCAAAGCTGCTGTTACTCATCCCCGATGTACTAACTGGCGTGTTTGACTCCACCATCATCCTGCCAGATAGCGAAGTGGTCTACTCCCCGTCGGCGGCTGACTTTGATGTTGGCAAATACGTACTTTCGCAGGATGGCTACCTGAAAACCTACTCCCAACCTGTCGGGAACCAAAAATACTCCGGCGCGGAGATCGTGGAATTGGTGGCTATGGAAAACTCGGTCAACCCCTACCTGTTGTTGACCCTGCTGGAATACAAGAGCCACTGGATAACCGGACAGCCCTTGAACCTGGTGGAAACCGATTACCCCATGGGATACGTCAAACTGGAATACAAGGGGCTCTACAAGCAGCTCTCATGGGTGGTGGAACAACTTGCAGTCGGTTATTACGGCTGGCGCGCCGGCACGCTCTCCACCTTGCGCTTCAGGGGCGGCGAGGAAGTGCGCCTTAGCCCCGGATTGAACGCTGGCTCGGTGGCCATGCAATACCTGTTCGCGCAGTGGTACGACAAATACGAATGGGCTGGTGCGCTGTACGGTGAAGGCAATATGCCCTGGCAGATGAAAGCCATGTTTGGTGATTTTTTTGAACGTGCGAAATCAGTGGATCCGCTCTACCCGGCTGACCTGGCTCAGCCGCAACTCGAGCTGCCCTTCCTGCCGGGACGGGTATGGAGTTACACCGGCGGTCCGCACGGTGCATGGGCGCCCACCGGCGCGCTGGCTGCCATCGATTTCGCCCCACCTTCGGTGGAAGGTGGCTGTGTGGATTCACCGGAATGGGTCAGCGCGATGGCTCCGGGGGTCATCGTCTGGTCGGAAAATGGCCTGGTGATCGAAGACCTTGATTCTGACGGAAACCAATTCACAGGCTGGAATATCATTTACCTGCACATCGCCACCAAAGACCGCGTTCCGGTCGGCACCCGCCTGGAGACCGGCGGCAAGATCGGCCATCCCTCGTGTGAAGGCGGCAGCGCCACCGGCACCCATGTGCATGTAGCCCGCAAGTTCAACGGCGAGTGGATCCTGGCGGATGGCCCGCTGCCCTTCGAATTAAGCGGTTATACTGTGCATGCGGGTGCTGCTATTTACGAAGGCACGCTGGAAAATGGTGCGGATGTGGTGGTAGCCGATCCAAAGTCCTCCAACAAATCCCAGCTTTTCCGCTAGAAATGGTTTAGACCTGGTCTTTATTCGTATGTTGATGCGCAAAAGAGCGACTGACGCTTTTCACTTCATAATTTTTATTCTCCTGTTGAGCACGTTGGCTGCAGCCTGTGCTCCTCTGCCCGCGACTCCGGCAGCGGTCCAAACGGAACCCGCCGCCAACCCAGGACCCACCTCCACAGCTACACCCATCCCCACCCGTCCGGTTTACGATCCCGGTACGCTGGTGGATTTCCGCGCCCAGGCTGGAGATACCCTGGCGGCCGTAGCGGCGCACTTTAATACCAGCGTGAGAGAAATATTGGAAGCCAACCCGGAGATCGACAAGAAGGTCACCACTTTGAACCCCGGCGAGTCGCTCAAGATTCCCATTTATTACGAAGCCTTGTGGGGCAGCGCTTTCCAGATCCTGCCCGACTGGCTTTTTGTGAATGGCCCTGCGCAGGTTGGTTTCGACGTGCGCGCCTACGTTGACTCCCAACCCGGGTATCTGAAGAACTATTCCTTTTTCGCAGGGAACAAGACCCGCCGCGGGGGAGAACTGGTGGAATATATCGCCCAGAACTTCTCCGTCAGCCCGCGCCTTCTGCTTGCCCTGGTGGAATACCAGGCTGGCGTGCTCTCGCAGGCACTGCTGCCGCCCAACCTGGAAACTTACCCACTTGGTTATGAGGACCAGTATCATAAGGGCTTGTATCTGCAGATGTTGTGGGCTGCCAACACACTCAATAATGGCTACTACAACTGGCGCACAGGAAAACTGGATGCCATCGACCACCTAGACGGCACACTGGAACACCCCGACCCCTGGCAGAACGCTGCGACGGTAGCGCTTCAATACTACTTCTCCCTCGAAACTCCCGTGGATGATTACTACCTGGCCATTTCCAGCGAAGGGTTTTATAAGACCTATACCCGCTTGTTCGGCGACCCCTGGGCCGAGAACAATCCGCACATCCCCGGTAACCTCCAGCAGCCATCCCTCATACTGCCCTTTGAACTGGGAAAAACCTGGGCGTACACCGGTGGTCCGCACACCGCCTGGGGAGAGGGTGAACCGCTGGCAGCCATCGATTTTGCCCCACCTGCCACCATCGGCGGATGCAGCCCCAGCAGCCAGTACGTGACCGCCATCGCGGACGGACAGATCGTGCGCTCCGAGCCGGCCATCGCCGTACTAGACCTGAATGAAGATGGAGACGAGCGAACAGGTTGGGTAATTTTTTACTTGCACCTGGGGCTGACCGACAAGGTGCGCTCCGGCGTGCTGGTAAAACAGGGCGATCCGATTGGTCATCCGTCCTGTGAGGGCGGCAGCGCCACCGGCACCCACGTGCACATCGCGCGCAAATACAACGGCGAATGGATCCTGGCGGATGGTCCGCTGGCGTTCAACCTGGAAGGCTGGGTATCGGCAAACGGCAGCGAGCCCTACCTGGGAACCCTGACCAAAGTTGGTCGCATCGTGGAAGCCTGCACCTGCTCGGACGCCGCCAGCCAGATCGAAGCCGGGCTTTACAATCCTCCGCAATAAAGAAATACATCCCGGAAAAATCCGGGATGTATTGTGTTTACAGGTTGGTTTACGCTTCAACGACCCTGTACGAAGTGGAAAGCTCAGTAGCTTTGCGCATCATGGCGATGCCCGAGCAGTATTTGGTTTCGCTCAATTCCACCGCCCGCGCCACCGCTGCCGGGTCAATGTTGTGCCCGGTGATGACATACTCGAGGGTCACCCTGGTGAAAACCCTGGGATGGTCCTCTGCGCGGTCAGCATGCAGGACGATCTCGAAATGGGTCACCTGCTGGCGTTTTTTCTCCAAAATGGAAATGACATCCATGGCGGTGCAGCCGCCCAGTCCCATGAGCATGAGCTCCATCGGGGCTGCGCCCTCTCCGTTGCCGCCGTGGTCCGGGGACGCGTCCAACGGGATCTCGATAGCTGATTTGGACAGTCCGGTGAATGCCATGCCGCTCTTCCAGGTTACTTTTGCATCCATTGATTCCTCCTAATAATTACTGTAATTTCTCCAACTGGAGAAAAATGAAAGGGTTATCAGGTATAACCGCCAAACCCCTGTTGGTATCCACATTCCGGGCAGGTAAGCACCAGCCAGGTATCGTAATCCATTTGCCCCTGGCCACATGCGGGGCAGTTGCTGCCGCGTTTGAGAGGAGGGCAGCCGCCCGGGGTCATGTAAACGAATCGACCTTCATCCAACGGATCTTCACCATTTTTCTGTGGTTCCGATTGGATCATTTTTGAGAGTCCTCAAGTGAAAGCCGTTTGAACAGGCGTGAACGCACGCCATCCGGTAGTTGCTCGCCTTGGGGGAGTTCATGGTATAGCTCAACTGTGCGCAGGAGTGTATTGTAAACAATGGTGCAATTGCTACACTCTTTAAGGTGGTCTTCGATCATGCGGCAAACATCCTCCGGCAGCTCTCCGTCGATGTACTCCGAAAAGCGTGTGAGATATCCCTTGCAATGACCTTGTTCATCCATCATTTACCTCTGAACCCATGCGTTCCCGAAAATATACCGATAACTCTTCTCTCAATTTTAAACGTGCCCGCACCAGCCTGGTTTTCACCACGTCCTCGCTCACGCCAAGGATTTCCGCGGTTTCCTTCACCGAAAAATCCTGGATCTCACGCAGCAGAAACACCATCCTCAGGTTCGGTGAAAGGCTTCCGGCTGCTTTCTCCAACATGGTCCTGGTCTCCGTATTCATCAGTTCATGCTCAGGCAGGCAGCACCAATCCACAATTTCCGGAGCTTCCTCCAGCTCTGGCTTGTCTGCATCAAGGTCCATATCCGCCGATGATTTTTTGCCTTTGCGTAGCAGCATAAGGGCTTCATTGGCAGCGATGCGAAACAACCAGGTTTCCACCGAGGACCTGCTCTCGAAAGTTTTTAATGACCTGAACGCTTTAATGTATGTCTCTTGCAAGATATCTTCCGCGTCCTGCTCGTTGCCGAGCATGCGCAGCCCCAGCGCATAGATCCTGGGCGAGGTCAGATCCACCAGCTCCGAAAAAGCTTCGCGCTCACCAGATAACAGCCTGGTCAGGAACTCTGTGGAGTGAAGCACCTCGTTACTCATTTTGATGTTTTTTACCAGAGAAAGTGACTTAACTTAACGGCCAGTTGGGCAGCACGTCCAGGTTGAGCGCATCGACCTGGCCGGCGCAATAATGATAATAACCGGCGGCAGCGATCATGGCAGCATTGTCAGTGCACAGCGACAGGGGCGGGATGTGCACCGGAAACTCGTTTTGATTCCTGAAGGCATCCCGTAACGCACGGTTGGCGGAAACCCCGCCCGCCACAATGATGGAGCTGGCATTGAATTCGTGTGCGGCTTTCATTGTTTTACTGAACAGGGTATCCACCACAGCCGCCTGGAAGCTGGCGGCCAGGTCAGCCACCGGCAGCACGCGGTTCACTTTTTCCAGTTCGCGCACGGTGCGCATCACGGCGGTTTTTAGACCACTGAAGGAGAAATTCCAGGTGCCCTCCAGGCGTGAACGCGGGAAGAGGAAGGCTTCCGGGTCGCCCTCCTGGGCGGCTTTTTGGATGGATGGGCCGCCCGGGTATGCCAATCCCAACAGGCGTGCCACCTTATCGAAGGCCTCGCCGGCTGCATCATCCAGGGTGGAACCCAAGCGCTGGTACTGCAAATGGTCGGTGATGAGATTGAGTTCAGTATGCCCGCCGGAAACCAGCAAAGCGAGCACCGGGAATTGCGGAGCCTCCGGGGGGATGGGAGTGTCCGCGGGATAAAGCCACGCGGAATAGATGTGTCCTTCGAGATGATTCACGCCGATCAAGGGCAGTTGACACCCAAGCGCGATGCCCTTGGCGGCGTTCATGCCCACCACCAGTGAGCCCGCCAGGCCGGGACCGCGCGTCACCGCGATGGCATCCACGTCGCCCAGGCCTAAATGTGCGCGCTGCAGCGCTTCCTCGATGACCGCGTAA
>DAONEZ010000083.1:0-7064 GCA_035403345.1 Anaerolineaceae bacterium | reverse complement strand
CAGCCCAGCGCCACTGCCACCCCTGCGCCCACCGCCACGCTCGACCCCAACCGCAGCTTCACCCCCGGCGACCTGCTGCCCGCCTGGCAGGTGACCGACACCTCCGCGCTGACAGAGCAGGATCTGCTGCCCGCGCTGGACATCATGAGCAACGCGGTGGCCAGGCTGCAGGAGGTTGGTTACGGCGAGCAGCTCAAAGACCCCACTGAAACCCTGCTGACCATCGGCGGGCGCTTCTTCCTGGGCACACACACATTGGAGGTGTTCACCGGGCTGAACACGTACACGCCCAGGCCGGTGTACGCAGTGTACCTGTACGACCAGACCGCGGGCTGTTTCCTCATCCCCGTGGCGGTTACCACACCTGATCCGTCCAAACCTGATGAGGTGATCCGGAACTACCCGCACTCCGGGGATATTTCCGAACTGGCCAGTTTCCTGAACGGACCCTCTACCGAGGTCGAACTCTGGCCGTTGTACATGCCGGCGGGCCTGGGCAGCGACAGCGAGATGCGCCTGGTGGCGACCACCTCGGGCATCGTGCCGGGGGTGTTCTATGGCGGCTCGATCCTGGTGGGCTGGTTCGACTTCGAGAAACGCGAGTGGCACATCACCAGCCTGGCGAAATCCTTCCTGGAGAGCAATTACGCCTCGGTGAACACGCCGGCGATCCTGGAGAACAACCTGCGCGCCTGGCTGGACGGGACCACCGTGATCGCCAAAAGCGACCTGTTCGAGTACAGCGCCGGCAAGCCGCGCAAGTTCAACCTGTTCGACCGCGCCTATGGACCAGGCAGCGGCAAGCCGCTGGGCGTGTACGGCGTGCTGCTGGGGCTGCAGAGCGTGGAGGATAACCTGTTCGCCTTCATGGGATTCGAGGACGCCCGCGGCACGCGCTTCAGCCTGCCCATCAACCTGGGCGTGCTCAGCGACCCGGCGTGCGGCACCTACTTCTCCACCCTGGTCTCCAACCTGGGCAAGGCGCATACCTATAACGACCAATCCACCTATTACCAGTGCGACTTGCTGCGGCTGATCCTGGCGAATACCATCAACCAACCGCTGGTGCTGTGGTTCTACGACTCCGGCTGGGAGGCGCTGGCGGAGGGAGCACCGGACGCGGCAGAGCAGGCATACGCCGCTGCGCTGGCGCAGTTCATTGCGCAGAGCGCTTCCAGCACGATCGGTGACAGGACCTTTGACGGCAGGTTGAACCTCGCCCCGGGTGAGGTGAGCGCCGAGTTGGTGCCCGCTTTGTATCTGAGCGGTCTCGCGGTGAAATATTGAAGTGTTACCATGTCATTGCGATCCCCTTGCAAGTAGGGGTGAAGCAATCCCCAATTTTGGTGTTTTTTTCGTTTCGGGGATTGCTTCGTCACAAAATGCGTTCCTCGCAATGACAAAAATTTGCGAAATTCGCGGACGAAGAGATTCTAATTTTGTTGTATACTCAGAATTACCAAATCATTCGAGTAAACGAGGGCGCCTATGAAAGCGATTGTCACCCAACAACACCTGGCACACGGTCTGAGCGTCGTCAGCCGCGCGGTATCGCCGCGCAGCACACTGCCCGTGCTGGCGAACGTGCTCATGGCTACTGACGAGGGGCGGCTGCGCCTGTCCGCCACCAACCTGGAACTGGGTATCACCTGCTGGATCCCCGCCCAAATCCAGGAGGAAGGCTCCATCACCATCCCGTCCCGCACGCTGGTGGACCTGGTCAGCACCTTCCCGCCGGACAACGTGACCATGACCCTGGACGAGCGCACGCAGACGCTCAACCTGGTATGCAACAGCGCCGTGCACGACATTAAAGGCATTGACGCGCAGGACTTCCCGCCCATCCCCGTGCCCGACCTGGAGCAGGGCGTTGAGCTGAACCTGGCGGACTTCAAGGAGATGATCCAACAGGTGGCTTTCGCCGCCTCCACGGACGACGCCCGCCCGGTGCTGCAGGGCGTGCGCATGGAAGTGAACGAGACCGAGATCACCCTGGCCGCCACCGACGGCTTCCGCATCAGCGTGCGCAAGGAAGCGCTCTCCAGCCCGGTGCGGCAGAACATTTCCATCATCATCCCGGCGCGGGCCATGAACGAACTGGCGCGCATCTTCAGCGAATCCGACAAAGCGGTCACCATGGTGGTACCGCAGGGACGCGGGCAGGTGATCTTCCACCTCAAGGACGCCGAACTGGTGTCGCAACTGATCGACGGGAACTTCCCCGATTTCCGCGCCATCCTTCCCAAGAGCGCCAAGACCCGCACCGTCATCTCGACGCCGGCCTTCCTCAAAGCCTGCCGGCAGGCCGAGGTGGTGGCGCGCGAGGGCAACAACGTTATCCGCCTGGATATTCAGCCGGACGAGGATAACCACGGCCAGGTGCGCGTGAGCGCGCTGACCGAAGAGACCGGCAAGAGCGATATCGTCGTGGAAGCTAACATCGAGGGCAGCGGACTGCTGATCGCCTTCAACGTGCACTTCCTGTGCGAGGTGCTGGACGTGATGCACGCCCCTAACGTGACCCTGGAGACCAATGCCAACAATTCGCCGGGTGTGCTGCGCCCGCAGGGCAACGACAATTTTGTGCATGTGATCATGCCCATGCACCTGGGTTAACCCACTGGAGCACCGCAAATCCTCCCCTCTCCTTGCCGGAGAGGGGAATTAGCACCACTTGAAGGTAATTATTTCTTGAAATAATTAAGGAAGCCCATGGATTTCGTCCCCAATACGACCGAAAAACTGATGAACGTGGTGCTCACCCTGGCGCAGTACCCCATCCTCAGCCCGCGCATCCGCCAGCGTATGCGCGAAGAGTTGTTCGCGCGCGGCATCATCGACCCGGTCGGGTTGGAGGCGCGCGTGCGCACCGAAGCCATCCAGACGCAGAAGATGGAAGGCATCAACAACCCCTACGGGCAGGAGAGCACAGCGCTGTGGGAGACGCGCAAGGACATCCTGCGCGACCACCTGACCGATCTGCTGTTCAGCCGGCACGTGCCTTTTGAGGTGCTGGACGACATCATCAACGGCTCGCTCAAGGAGCGCGGCGTGTCCATCAGCGACGTGCACCTTACGCTTAACCCCGAGCTGGCGCCGCTCGACCTGGTGTTCGAGCAAGCCCTGATGATCGAAAAGATGCCGGAAGCGCGGCGTGCCAAGTACATTGCCCGACTGGAGGAATCCAAGGTGGTGCTCATCCGCACGCTCATCAGTGACCAGTTGCGCTACATTAATATTGCCAAGGAATGGCTCACCATCCAGGACCTGGCAGAGATCAGGCGGCACAAGATCGGCGGCGGGCGCATCGGCGGCAAGGCGGCCGGCATGCTGCTGGCGCAACACATCCTCAAGAACAACCGCGAGCTAAGCCACCTGCCCTGCCTGACCATTCCCGAGTCTTTCTACATCGGCTCGGACGAGTTCTACACCTTCATGTCCATCAACAACCTGTTCTCGTGGAACGACCAGAAGTACAAACCGGAAGCCGAGATGCGCGAGGATTACCCCAGGATCGAGGAGGAGTTCCTCAAGGGTAATTTCCCGCCGGATATCCTGGACCAACTGCAGACCATGCTGATCAAGATCGGCAAAAAGCCGCTCATCGTGCGTTCCTCCAGCCTGCTGGAAGACAACTTTGGCACCGCTTTCGCCGGCAAGTACGAGAGCATCTTCTGCCCCAACCAGGGCTCGCTGGAAGAAAACCTGGGGAATCTCACGCGCGCCATCGCCCAGGTGTATGCCTCGGTGTTGAACCCCAACCCGCTGCTTTACAGGCGGCGGCGCGGGCTGCTGGATTATGACGAACGCATGGCCATCCTGGTGCAACTGGTGGAGGGCGAAAAATATGGCGATTACCTCATGCCGCATGCCGCCGGGGTGGCTTTCAGCCGCAACACCTTCCGCTGGGCGCCGCAGATCCGCATGGAAGACGGCTTTGTGCGCCTGGTGTGGGGGCTTGGCACGCGCGCTGTGGACCGCGTGGGCAACGACTACCCGCGCCTGATCGCGCTCAGCCATCCGCGGCTGCGCCCCACCAACGACGTGCGCTCCATCCGGCGCTATTCGCAGCAATACGTTGACCTGCTGAACCTCAAGAAGAACGCCTTCGAGACCCGGCCGGTCAAAGAGGTGCTGCACACCGATTACCCACCACTGCGTTACATTGCACAATTAGATGAAGACGGCTACTTCGAAACCATCCGTTCCGTGCTCACCACCGACCCGGAGAAGCTGGTGCTCACCTTTGACGTGCTGCTGCAGCGCACGCCTTTTGCGGATTGGATGAAAAGCATCCTCAAGTCGCTGGAGCAGGCTTATCACAGCCCTGTGGACGTGGAATTTACGTTGAAGATTGACGAGGACGCCAACGGACGCCCGCGCCTGTGCATTATCCTGCTGCAGTGCCGCCCGCAGGGTCACCTGATGGAGACCGACGTAGAGCCCATGCCTGCCGGGTTGGAGGAGGGGCTCATCCTGTTCTCCACGGATTTCATGGTGCCGCATGGCAAGGTGGAAGGGGTGGAGTGGGTCGTGTACGTGCAGCCGGAGGCGTATTTTGCCCTGGACTCCAACGCCGAGCGCTCTGCCCTCGCGCGCACGGTGGGCAAGTTGAACGAGCTCATGAAGGACGAGAGCTTTATCTGTATCGGACCCGGGCGCTGGGGCAGCTCCAACTCGGATTTGGGCGTGCCCATCGGCTACGGGGACATCTACAACACCAAGGCGCTGGTGGAGGTGGCCGGCGAGGAATGTGGACTGCCGCCCGAACCTTCGTTGGGCACGCACTTCTTCCAGGACCTGCTGGAGTCACAAATCTACCCGCTGGCGCTGCAATTGGACGATCCGCGCACCATCCTCAACACCAGATTGCTGGAAAACAGTCCCAATCACCTGGTCGAATGGAACCCGGAAGCAGAACGGTTCACAGATTGCCTGCGCCTGGTGAAGATAGGGGATCTACTTGCGGGGCACAAGCTGCGCATCTTGATGAACGAAGAGCTGGGGCGCGCCATCGCCTACCTGGCGAAAGAATAAATGGAAAACAAAGCTCCCGACTGTGTCAGCCGGGAGCAATTTTTTGCCGGGAAACTATTACTTGTTATCGGATGAATCGACATCCGGCCATTTGAATTCCGAGTCAGCGGAATCCTGGTCATCAGCTTCGTCAGACTCATCCTGCTCGGGATTGTCGTCTGTATCCTCATCTAATTCAACTTCGTCGTCCTCATCCTCTTCGTCGTCTTCTTCGTCCTCTTCGTCCTCATCCGTTTCGCCTTCCTCAGCCATTTCAGCTTCGATCTCGCGTTCTTCCTTAATGAAGCGGATGATCATGTAGATGTTGAAGGCCATGAAGACCGCCAGCACGCCTTCCACCGCCCAGTAGGACCAGCCGATGCCGGACAGGAACACGGCCACGGCGTCCACGATCATGTGATAAAGCACAGCCAGGGCAAACCACAGGAACGAACGGTCAGCGATCGCCTTCCACACCAGGGTGGAAAGGAAGATCTGCGTGCTCAGCGCGATCACGCGCTCCACACCGGGCAAAAAGCCCATCGTCCAGGGATTGGACCAGAACTGCTGGATCTGCGCCAGCATGTACTGCACCTGGTCAGTAGAGACGCCTTTGGCGATCTGCGCGCCGGCGTTGTAGAAGATCACCGTGAACAGCGTGCTGGCCATGTACATGGCGAACAGCAGGATGCTTTCTGCACCGCCATGCCCCACGCCCAATGCCAGGGCTGAACCGTATTTTTTCGCCAGGGGTTTGGCAGCGACGCTTTCTTCCTTCTTGAATACCCTTCGCAGCCAGTTGCGCAACCCGTTAAACCGTGAATTGAGCAACATGAAGCCGCCCCAGCGGGCTGTTTCCTCAAAGATGCCTGCCAGTAACCCGCCCACAAGTCCGTTGAACAACGGCAGCCACTGCTGGGAGGGGACAGGGATGGTCCCGTTATTGAAGAGCGTGTTTAGCCCGTTTGCCGCCGGGATGCGCAACAATTGGGAGACCAGGAAGGTGGCCACACCCGTCAGGATCACCAGCCAGGAGACCTTGAACTTGCGCGTGACCCACACGGCCAGCCCGATGGGCAGGAAGACCATGATAATGACTGAGACCAGGTATGCAAGGAACAAAGGAACATTCATGAGAACCGCCAACTCCCCGGATTACGCCAGATGCGCGGCGCAGGAGAACACAGCCAAGTATATCTTATTTGAATCCGATTTTCAGGCTTAGATTGTTTCACGTGAAACAGCTACGAGCCGGCTGAGGCGATCAATTTGGCACGATTGAAGGATTTGACGGCAAAATACACCAGGATGACATCCACCAGCCAGATGCCCGCGCCCAAGAGCAAGCTGACGAGCGGGCTCAGGTAGAGCACCCCGGTGGCCTGCCCGGCCAGCAACCCCAGCACCAACACCACCAGCGACGCGCTGCTCTGGTAAGCTCCCATGAAGGTCTGCACTTTGGTGCTGATCAGCACGGTGAAAGCGGTACCTAGCAGGGAAATGGCGGGGGACACCCACAGGATGAGCGCGTACCAGTTCGGCAGCGGGAACCACACCCGGCCCATGATGCGGTAGCCGAAGGTATTCAGCACGATGATATAGACCAGGAAGCTGCCCAGGGTGATGAGCACAGCGGGGATGAAGCTGGCCAGCACCTTGCCAATGAACAACTCTGCGTCCTTCACCGGCGTGTATAGCAGGGCTTCCACCGTCTTGCGCTCGCGCTCGCCGGCGAAGCTCTCAGCGGCGATGACCGTGGAATACATGAGCGGCATGATAAGGAAGAAGGGGGCAAAGAAGTAGCCCAGCATCATCACAGTGCCGGACTGGATAGCGTTCAAGCCCGCAAGGGACTCCTTCATCACCTCCGGCATGCGCGCGAAAAACGTTGCCATGTCCGGGTCAGACAGCATGCTCTGTGAAGCGCTGCCCGACGAGCCCACCACCAGGATCAGCACCACAGGAAGGAGGATGACGAACATAATGGGGATCACCAGCATGGGCAGCCACACGGATTTGTTCTGGGTTGCTTCCTTCAGGTCCTTGCG
>DAONEZ010000082.1:0-7113 GCA_035403345.1 Anaerolineaceae bacterium | reverse complement strand
TTCATCTCGCTGTCGGTCAATTTCACGTTGGAGTGGCTGCGCCACAGGATATCCGTGTTCTGCTGCATGATTTCTTCATTCTGCGCCAGCCACATAAAGTCGCGCTGGTCGTTGAACTCGTAGGTACTGGTGGGGAGCTTCAGATGGCGGGCTACGCGGTAGGCTACGCCCAGTTCCAGGATGGTGCCATTGGGGATGATCACGCAGTCGGGTTTATTGGCACGCAGGTAGGAATAAAGCGCTTTGGCGGCACGCAAGTTGCGCTCGTAGCGGAAGGCATAAAAGGGGTCTTCGCGCTCGACCTCTTCGGTCTGGAAGGCGTACATGTAATCGTAATCGGTCACCTGGTCCACGCCGGATAGGATCGCCTCCGGGATCTTGACGAACGAGGAGTTATTGCGGAACAGGTTGACCAGGTTGAGCGCTGGTGAAGCCGCGTGCAGGATGCTATTGGCGTACACACTTTGACGGCGAAGGTCGAACTGGTTGGTCTGGATGTTCCAGCCGCCATACGGGTAGAACGCCAGGGTCACGTCATGTCCAAGCGCGCTTAGTGTAAGTCCAAGCAGCACTTCATGTTCCAGCCAGTAATGCGTGGAAGCGAACAGGAACACTTTCTTGCCCTTGGGGGCAGTGCTGCGGTGATTCAACGCCACCTTCACGCTCTCAGGCAGGATATCCTTGATGTGCCTGAGTGAGAAATTGGAGGGAGACGGACGATCAGATTGCCGGATCAGCCAATAGATCTCGGCGGTCAATGGTAATTCACCCAGGATACGCTTCAGTCGCTCTTTGTTGCCTGTCATGCTTATGCTTCCTCGATTCTCCAGTCAAGCCTGGGGCGTATTGGTCCTTGCCGTACTTCCACCCATTGCATCCCGGGAGCACCCGTGGGATCCACATTGAAGTTCAGGGCG
This sequence comes from Anaerolineaceae bacterium, assembly GCA_035403345.1. Classification (GTDB taxonomy): domain Bacteria; phylum Chloroflexota; class Anaerolineae; order Anaerolineales; family Anaerolineaceae; genus UBA6107. Next base: position 6,196 of record DAONEZ010000082.1, on the reverse strand, counting down.
CGTTCATCTCCGAAATAGCGTTTCACCATGTAGGAACTGGCATTCATGCCGATGACAAAGCGGCCTTCGTTAAAAGTATTTGCCGGAAAAGTGACACGGCTGAAATAATGCCCGGCTTTCCGAACGCTGTACTTCTGAAATTTGTCGCTGTCATCCGTGTCAAAAGAGGTGAAGACGAACTCACCACGCGTGGTCAACAGGTACACGCCCACGCGCAAGCCGGTGATATTGGTCTCCAGCGCGTACTCCACTTCCACGGTCATGGGTTCGGTGGAGATGATATTCTCGGTCACCCGGTTCTGCTTGTCTTTCACGCGCACGGCGATGGGCTTGAACGGCGCTGACGATGCAGGAATCTCATCCGCCCGGTAGATGCGTTCGCCGCTGCCGGCATAGTCGTTGGTCAGGTAATAATCCACTGCCTGGGCTGTCGGCGCGCGCATCACCAGGCTGCCCTTGTCCAATACGATACATTCCGATGTAAGGCGTTGGATGGCGGACATGTTGTGGCTGACGAATAAAACCGTGCGGCCCTGTGAGGCAACATCGCTCATCTTGCCCAGGCACTTGCGCTGGAACTCGGCATCACCCACGGCCAGTACCTCATCCACCACCAGGATCTCCGGCTCTAGGTGAGCCGAAACAGCAAACGCCAGGCGCATATACATGCCGCTGGAATAGCGCTTGACAGGTGTGTCGATGAACTTCTCGATCTCTGAAAATGCCACGATCTCGTCGAATTTCCGGTCGATCTCAACCCGTTTCATGCCCAGGATGGCACCGTTGAGGTAGATATTCTCGCGCCCGGTCAATTCCGGGTGGAAGCCGGTACCGACTTCCAGCAGCGACCCAACCCGCCCGTTGATCTGGGCCAGGCCTTCGGTGGGTTCCACCACGCGGGAGAGGATCTTGAGCAGCGTGCTCTTGCCGGCGCCGTTCTTGCCGATGATGCCCAACACCTGTCCGTGCTGCAGGTCAAAGGAGACATGCCGCAGCGCCCAGAACTTCTCACTGCCTGTGGGATTGAAAAGGGTCTTAATGGGTGACTTGACCGTTTCCACGATCTTGTCGCGCAGCGTGCGAAATTTCACATTTTCCTTGAAAATGTTGTACTGCTTGCCAATGTCATTAACTTGAACTGCGTAATTGCCCATGCAAGCGTCCTTTAGATCATGTCAGCGAACTGTTTTTCCATGCGGCGGAAATAGAACAGTCCGGTAACCAGGATGATTATGGAAATACCTGCCGAAAGCAAAACCATGCCAGTAGAAATGGATTGGGTGGTGCCCAACAGGGCATAACGGAAACCTTCCACCACGCCAGTCATCGGGTTCAGGTAATAAATGAGCCGCCATTTCTCGGGAATCATGCTGGCGGGGTAAACTACCGGGGTGATGTACATCCAGATATTGGTCAGGAAGGGCATCAGGTAGCCCACGTCGCGGTAGCGCACCATGAGCGCAGAAGTCCAGAATCCCACCCCCAGCGCGGTTACCAATGCCAGCAGGATGAGCAGCGGCAGCCACAGGGTGGCGATGGTGGGGATGATCTTGTAATAGATCATCATGCCGATCAGGATGATAAATCCAATAAAGAAATCCACCAGCGCGGACATGACGGAGGCAAGCGGTACGATCAAGCGCGGGAAATAGATCTTGGAGATCATGCTGCCGCTGGAGACCATGGAACGACTGGCCACGCTCATGGCGGACGCAAAAAGCTCCCAGGGCAGGGTGGCGGTGTAGGCAAAGATGGGGTAGGGCACGCCATCCGAGGGCATCTTGGCGAAGTTGCCGAAGAAAATGGTGAATACCACCATGGTCATGAACGGTTTTAAGATCGCCCATAACACGCCCAAAACGGACTGCTTGTAGCGCACCTTGAGGTCGCGCCAGGTGAGAAAATACACCAGTTCGCGGTAAACCCACAGGTCCTTCAGGCGCAGCCCTACCCAGCCCTTTGAGGGTTTGATGATGACCACATCCGGTTTCCGGGGCAATTCGATCGCTTTTTCGTTCATCTTAACGCTTCGTTTCCATTCTGGTCTTGTACCATTCGATGGTGCGTTTCAAGCCTTCTTCAAATCCGACCTGCGCCTTGAAGCCGAACTCTCGTTCGGCGCGGGAAACATCCAGGCGGCGGCGCGGTTGGCCGTTGGGCTTGGAAGGATCCCAAACCAGCTTACCTTCGAAACCGGTCAGGCGGGCGATCAACTCGACCAGGTCCTTGATGCTGATCTCCATGCCCGAGCCCAGGTTAACCGGATCGGAGGAGTTGTATTTTTCGGTTGCCAGCAGGATGCCTTCCGCGGCATCTTCCACGTAGAGGAACTCGCGCGTGGGCGAGCCATCACCCCACACTTCGATCGCATCCACACCGTTGGTTTTAGCTTCCAGGCATTTCTTGATCAACGCCGGGATGACGTGCGAGCTCGATGGGTTGAAGTTATCGCGCGGGCCATACAGGTTGACCGGCAGCAGGAAGATCGAGTTATAGCCGTATTGCTGGCGGTAAGCCTGGGATTGTACTAACAGCATCTTCTTGGCCAGCCCGTAGGGAGCGTTGGTCTCTTCTGGGTAACCATCCCAGATGTGCTCCTCCAGGAAGGGAACGGGAGTGAACTTGGGATAAGCGCAAATGGTGCCCAGGGCCACAAACTTGCTAATCCCGCGCTGCCAGGCTTCGTGAATGAGCTGCACGCCCATCATCAGGTTGCTATAGAAGAACTCCGCCGGGTGTTCGCGGTTCGCACCAATCCCGCCTACCTGGGCAGCCAGGTGGATGATGATATCCGGTTGGCTCGTGTCCAGCATCTTGCGGATGGAGTCCAGTTCAACCAGGTTGTACTCTTCGATGGTAGGGATGAAGATATCCGCCACACCGCGGGCAGCCAGTTTCTCGGTAACGAAAGATCCGAGGAATCCGGCACCACCGGTGACACATACGCGTTTGTTTTTCCAGAAGCTTGTTTCAGTGGACATTAAACCTTCTCCTTCGGGATGAGCATGACCCTTAATCCGATCACTTTCAAGGTTGGGGCGCTGTGATCCGTTACCACGTGCATGGACTGTTCCAGGCAGGTGAGCCGGCAGATCTCTGCGACCTCATCATTGCCTTCGATGCGCACCTCGCTGATCCCAGCCGCATGAGCTTCATCCAGCACCCGCCTGGCGCGTACCCTTACCAGGCGATAAAGATTAAAAGAGTTTTGAATGTAATCCACCGTCAGGCGCGCGCGTAGTGCAATGCCTTCAGGGGTGATGATGTATTTCAGCTTTTTGCGTTCCAGGCGGCTGACCTTGACATAGCCTTTTTCGATCAGGCGTTTCAGGTGCCAGTTGACCGTACCTACAGCCACCTCAAGCTGGGAGGCAAGCGCAGCCTGGGTGGTATCGGGGTCGGTCTCGATGTGCTCCAGGATCTCCAGATCCCGGGCAGAGCTGTTTTCAAGGCTCATGGGACTCCAATATTCAATCGTTGAATTATAAACCAGCCCATCGGGCTGGTCAAGGGAGAACTATGGAGTTGTAAGTGGCTGTTACTTCTGGCACTCGAAGGTGGTCAGGACATCCTGGATGGTTTGCGGATCCTGCGCGTTGATGGACGGGTCATTCGCGTACCCGGTCCATAGAGTGCAGACGCCCAGGTTGGCGGACTTGCTCTGGTTGCGAATGGGTTCAGAAAGATTCGCAGCCTGTCTCAGATCTCCCGTACGCGCCAGGGCATCGATGAATGGGTACCACTCGGTGAGGTCAAAGGGACCCAGTTTTGACTTTTTCACATCTTCCAACAGGCTCAGGATGGTGGCGTAATCCTGCCATTGGCGTGCCAGCTCTGCCTTTTCAAAATAGTAGCACCAGGTATGAGCCGGTTCCAGACCCAGGATGTGCATGGGCGGGTGGTTGGGAGTGCTGCCTTCCGGCAGGATGACCGACAGGTTGGAGCGCCCGGCCACGCGCGGGGCTTTGTAGTCGTACTCATCCAGCAGGCTGGACACGGGTGTCAGGTCAGCATCCAGCACGCGCACGCAGCCGCCGGGCACCTGGGCGATCATCAGCAGTTGTGAGGTGTTCCCGCTGAAAGTGTAGGTGCGGAAATCGCTCTTGATAGGCTTATCCTTCGCAAACGAGGGGATTTCCTCGGCTTGCGATGTGTTGAGCAGGATGTAGTGGTAATCCACCTGCTTGTTGGTGACCTCGTCTGCGTAAGTCCAATTGAGTTGAGCAGCCAGCGCGTAGCCGCTGTAGTATTCCAGGTAAGGCAGGTCATACGAAACCAGGGTGGTTCCCTTTTCAAGAGCCGGGATGCGCCAGGAAAGCTGCCAGAGGAAGTCCTTTTGATCCTTCCAAAGGTTCTTGTAGAACAACCCGGTGTTGAACTGGAACCCGGCTGAGGCGGCGATGAGCAGCATCAGCACGATCTTGCCAATGGCGGGTTTGACCCGCAGCGGGTTGAGCAGTGCGGTCACCAGCAGGCAACTGCCAAACAGGTAGGCCAGCATGAAGCGGTCATAAGGATACCGGGTGCTCACCGGCAGGTTGGCTGCCAGGAAGGGCAGCACCGCCAGCAGCAGCGAGGCCAGGCTGATGACCAGCGCTTCGTTGAACCAGCGTTTTTGCGACTCGGATTCTTCCAGCGTTTCAGTGGTCGAGAAGCGCGACCAGGCCCACACCAGCAGAAAGACCGCCAGCATCACCAGGGCAACGATCCAGGGAGTGGCACCCTTGGAGGGATAGCTGCCCAGGTTGACCACCTGTGTCCAGGCGTTCAACACGGCATCCAGGGCAGCCTGGTAGACCTTGCGCAGGCTATCCAGTACGAATTGAACGGGGGCCGCCCGGATAACGTCGAATAAGGCTACCTTGTGGTTCACCGAATTGAAGAAAAAGGCCCGCCACACTGAATAAAGCAGGAAGCCTGCCAGGTACGCGCTCCAATAGCGCAGGGTCTTGAGCAGTGTTGGCTTGTTTCCCAGTCCACTGCGCTTGAACTCCAGCCACAGGATCACGCCGCGTACCAGTTCAAGTCCATAGTAAAACTCGGACGCCCCGAAGGAATACAACCCGATGATGAAGGAGGAAAGATAATATAGCCAGAAGGGTTTTCCACCGCGCACGGCTTTGAGCATCAGGGTGAGCGAGTAGAAGAACCCCGCCAGGCAGGTATAGAAAAAGCTGTAGATGAGCACGATCCAGTGTTGGGTGAAGCCCGGGAAGACAGCTGCCAGTAATGCCACCCAAATGTTGCGGCGTTTGTTCTCCGGCCAGAACGTATTCAGGAAGTCCCACAAGGCAACCACCAGCAGCCAACGCGTGGCCAACCCGAAGATATGCCAGACGAGCGGAGATTCAGTGTTGCCCAGCAGAAAGTTAGCCGCCACGTAGAAGAAACCCATCAAAGGGCGGTCTAGTGCAAAATACGCGGGGTAACTCAGCGCTCCGAAATTATGCTTGAACCACACCAGGTACCAGTCATCCATGAAGTAACCGGTTAAGGGGATGACCAGCCCGTAACTGAGCACCACCAGGACTGCGAAGAGCAGCGGGGAGTAGCGGGGATTACTGAGGAACTCGCGGATTCTTTTCATGGATTTACACTCACTCGAAATCGAGAAGATATACTGTCACCTGATTTTAGCTTATATCGTAAGAAAAGAAGCATCCGCGAATTATCGCGAATTCAAGGAATTCTTTGGATAATTAAATAGTACTTATCCGCTGGCTGACTGATCCCTAACCACTGATCACTAATCACTACTCACTTAGCCTTCCTGATCAGCTTCAACAACGCTTTGGCAGCCAGTTCTGGTCCAACCTTTTCTCTGCTATTGACACCCAGCTGGGTGTACATCTGACCAACGAATATTCCCTGCTTGATGAATTCGCCAAAATATCGCACGGCCAATCCTTCATGCAAATCCTGGTATTGGGAAGGCCCGAAGACATTCGCAAAATAGGCCTCGGTGATACCGGTTGAGGTGGTGGTGCCCTTGCTCATCGACCTGCCCTGGCGAAACACCTGCAGGGCTTCCTCTTTTGACAGAAATGGCAGGATGGTTTTTGCCGGATCATTCACTGCTTCATAATTATTCGCATAAAGCACATAATCGATCTGGAAGCCGCGCGTGATGTTGTTATAGGTGGTCACCGGGATGACCACGCGGGCATTGACCTGGTTGGGGTTCATGATCACGGCG